>NZ_DAHVNP010000043.1 GCF_027319265.1 Ferrimicrobium sp.
CTACCGGCGAGATAGTCGGCCTGGACATGGGTGTCACTCATACGGTGGCTACGTCCAAGGACAAGTTTCTCGATATGAAACTACTCACCAACCGAGAGCGCCAACCTAAGAGGCGACTACAACGCAAACTAGCTAGACAGACCAAAGGCTCCAACCGTCGTAATGCCACAAAGCTAGCTATAGCCAAGTTATCAGCAAAGGAGACCGATCGACGCAAAGACTGGATCGAGTGGACCACGACCTGATTGCCCTAGAGGATTTGGGGGTCAAGAACATGACCCGTTCGGCCAAGGACACAGTTGAGAACCCATGCAAGAACGTTGCTCAGAAGTCCGGACTCAACAGGTCTATCCTAGAACAGGGCTGGGGTATGTTCCACAGACGGCTCACTGACAAAGCTATCAATGCCATAACCCCAATGCCATAACCCCAGTAGAAATCATCGCCATCAACCCCACATACACGAGCCTACGTTGTTCTAGGTGACTGGTGTCTTTCTCACTGATATGGACCGACCAAGGCTGAGACTGCGGTTTGGGCGATTGCTCATCCAGTGAGTCACGATCGCACTCTGGCCGTACAACCTAGTTGACTCTGTCTGATCGTTTGGTATTTGGGGGTATTGTTGTCCCTGATAAGTTGCAAAAGTCCTGGTCATACGGTAGAATTGAGGTATAGAAGCACCTTATGAGGAGAGAGCATTGTCCCTTGGTATTGCAGATTCCCAATCTAACTTCTTTGATGATATGAGCCAGTTCTGTGACAAGACTCTCCCAAAGGATTCCATCTATGCCTTCTTACACGATGAGCGCAACCGGCTCTTTCCTGACGAGGCCTTTGCCGATCTCTTCTCAGGTAGAGGACGCCAATCAGTCCCCCCATCGTCGATAGCAACGGTGATGGTGCTCCAACGTCTGGAGGAGTGCTCAGATCGTGAAGCAACAGAGCGCTACGCTTTCGATGCTCGCTGGCGTTATGCGGCTGGAGTCGGTAGCTACGATGTCTCAGCTTGGCCGGTCTGCTCTCACACGGTACTCGTCGACTTTCGAGAGCGTCTACGCAGATCCAATCGGCCTGACCGGGTCTTTGAGATCTCTCTTCAAGCTGCTCGCGCAGCTGGGCTAGTGGGGCGCAAACGGGTACTTGATTCCACACCTCTCTATGACGCAGTGGCAACCATGGACACCATCACCCTGATACGCTCAGCAATACGCAACCTTCTCAAGGTCGCTGATAGATCCCTTAGGGATTCACTCGTTAGGGTACTCACCAGCGGAGATGACTATGCGAGTTCTGCCAAGCCACAAGTTGACTGGGATGACGCAGCGGCTCGGGCGGATCTTGTCGACTCCAGGGCCAAGGACGCCTATGCCTGCCTTGTGGAGCTTGAAGGTCGTGAGCTTCCCGAAGCAGTCAGCGAGGCAGCCCTCCTTCTTGGAACGGTTGTAGGCCAGGACCTTGAAGAGGACACGAACGGGGTCTTTCGTATCGTCCGAAAGGTGGCCAAGGACAGGGTGATCTCGGTTGTAGATCCCGAGGCCCGTCATGGTCATAAGACATCGTCTCGGAGCTTTGACGGATATAAGGGCCATATTGCACTTGATCCAGAATCAGAGATCATCACTAAAACGGTGGTGACCGCTGGAAACGCCGGGGACGCAAGCGTAGCCGAAGAGCTCATTGAAGATCTGCTCGGAGGGGACGATGCTCGCGATGTAGACCCGGAGAATCCCATATCGGAACCACAGTCAAATTGCGTCTATGGCGATGCCGCCTATGGAACCGGTCAATTCCAGTCCCGACTTGGGGCTGCTCACATCGACTCAAAGTGCAAGACACAGCCACCAAACGCAAAGGAGGGTCTGTTCACAAAGGACAGCTTCCACGTCGATCTCGGAGCCGGGACGGTCCTCTGCCCCGGCAATATAGAGGTCAGGATCCGACACCTCAAAGGTGGTGAGGGAATCGCCAAGTTCGATACCCATTGTGGGACCTGCTCCTTAGCCGAAAAGTGCACCACCTCGAAGATCGGGAGAAAGATCCGTATTGGAGCAAATGAAGCCGCACTCGCTCGGGCACGCAAAGAGCAGGCAGATCCAACATGGAAGGCCGACTACAGAGCAACCAGACCCAAGGTCGAGCGTAAGTTCGGTCACTTAATGAGGCGCAAACACGGTGGGCGACGAGCGAGGGTACGTGGTCTCCTGCGAGTTGGGAATGACTTCAGTCTCCTTGCCGGAGCAGCTAACCTTGCCCGCATGGCAAAACTACAAGCTCGCTCAAATCCCTGCGGGGGATGGGAGGTAGCGATGTAATGGAAAGATGGGAACCCATTTCATGCCACACCGGCAAGAATTGAGTCCATCAGTTCCTTCTCAACTAAAAGCACGAAGCAAGCTTTCGAAAGATCAGCTCCGTCAAGACAAGCCAAAAACGGAAAACCGCGACCTGCGCCGGACCTGATCCTCTCGGGATGCGTATTTCACACCA
>NZ_DAHVNP010000044.1 GCF_027319265.1 Ferrimicrobium sp.
ACCCCATGGCAGCACCAGCGTCCTCTTCCAACTGAGACCCAACCAGCCGAGACCCGCAAACCTTAATCCACATCCCCAAGGCACACACCAACTCCCCCTCATCTACGAGGGGGAGTTGGTGGCTTTTCTTGCACACTCCCCAACGGCCTAGATGCCAACCCCTACGAAGGAGAGGCCTGCCAGGAGCAGAATGATGAGGCCTGCCCGACCAGTAGGCTGGTGACGTTAGCGAGGACTAGGCTAGCTCCGACTCTCGGGTAAGGAAAGTGTGGTCGATGCGTTGATAGCACCAGCGACGTGAATACTCGAGCCACGCTCACGCTTCTTTGCCTCTCGCTCATCTGGGGCTGTTCCTTCATCTTCATCAAGGTGGGAGTCGAAAGCTTTTCACCTGTTGAGATTGCGCTCCTGCGCACTCTTTTAGGCTCCGCCGTGATTCTCGTCATCGTCCGCGCACGAGGGCTCCAATTCCCGCATGGTCGTGGACTCTGGTGGAGGCTCGCCATCGCAGCAGCCGTCTCGAACACGATTCCTTATGTGCTCTTTGGATACGGAGAGACCCATATCAGCGCCATCTTGGCGGGCCTTCTCAACGCGATGACACCGTTGGTTACCTTCCCAGTAGCGATCATCGCCGGCATCGAACACTCCTCCTCTCGGCGTATCCTTGGACTGGCTCTCGGCTTCCTTGGCGTGCTGGTCGTGCTCGGCGTGGGTGGCAACATAGCCTCAGGATCGCTGCTTGGCAGTGCCGCCTGTCTGTTGGCCGCCGTCTCCTACGGCGTCGGTTTCGTCGTTGTCCGCAAGATCATCCCCATTACCGACGAGGCTCGTCTTGGTCTCGCTGGAGGACAGCTGCTCATGGCTGCCGCTGAGGCTCTCATCGTCCTACCGCTGTTCTGGCACGGTACCCAAGCGATCAATCCACGATCGATCATTGCGATCCTCCTTTTAGGAGTGATGGGAACAGGTGTTGCTTATATCCTGAACTACGCACTCATTCATCAGGTGGGAGCATTAGGCGCCTCGCTCACCCCCCTGGTGATGCCCATTTTCTCCACCCTCGCCGGAGCCTTCATTCTGGAAGAGCGCCTCATCTGGTACCAGCCCATCGGGGCCGCGCTCATTCTCATCGGTGCCTGGTTCGTCCAGCGCACCCCTCGCCTGCTCGCCCATGATTGATACTCGTTCCACACCTGCTGGGCTCAAACCTTTCTAAGCCCGAGTTCGCCTGGCGTGGACATACGACACACTGCTCAGCGTGCGTCTCGGTACTAGAAGAATTTAGCGCCTCTTGGGATCGGCCATCCCCGATATGGGTCATCATGTTGGCGGTATCGTTTCTCGCGCTCGAGACCAATTAGTGGGGTGAGGAGCTGCTGCGTTCAAGACAGGCCATCGTCCCAGCTGGCAGGTTGGCGATGGCCGCTGCTTCGAGCACCTCGGCGAGGCTAGCATCCTTGTCGGGATGCCAGGCGACCCAACGATCATTCGTTCGGGACCCTGGATCGCAAAAAAAGGCGTGGGCACCAAGAACGGGGGCTCGGTACTCTCCAAGGAGCCACAACGATGAGAGTCGTTGCTCGGTACCAGGGATCAGTGGTAGTTCCAGAAGTTCATCAGTGATGTCTCGGCCGCGAGGCTCCTCGTCACGGCCGTGAAGATGCAGTGGCTGGGTTCCTGCCATGGATGGAGCCGGTGGTCCCAAGCGGAGCCAGGTCAGCTGGGTCACTTTCTGCTGGTAGTCCGGCCAGCCATCAAAGACCAGACTCCCAATGAGGTCTGGGGGTTCTTCAAGGCCGGTTACCAGCTCGGAGTTCTGGACACCCTCTGGATAGTAGTGGTTGTGCCCCTGTGGAGATTGGGAAAAGTGATGGCGATCTTCTCCATTGAAACCTGGAGCTAGGTCCGGGGGATCGCTGTACAAACTATCCTGGCCCTCGATTCCTAATGACTAGAGCATCGCTCGACCCGCACGTAGATGGGCGGCGGTGGTGTAGGAGATAGAGGCAAGGCACCAAGTACGGGGTGTGTGGCCAGTCGATTCCGTATTGACAAACACATGCGTCGTATCCGCTGGGTTGAGGGGAACAGGGTTGTCAAGCATGCATGGCGAGAAGAAGCCGACGTCATAGATAGCGAAGCCCCCGAAGAGCGCATGTTTTAAAGTACAGGCGATATCCTCGTAGTAGCCCTCGTTCCCCTGGTAGAGCACCTCTGCGGTGTTGATCTTGTCGCACCGGTAGGTGCATGGCTCCCTCGGATCTACGAGATCGGAGGGTGGTGTTCCGCTCCAGGGCATCGATGTGCTCCTTTCTATAGCGATGTGTTCACGCAAGACAATCTGGACAGCAGTTGAATCTGGGGGATCGTCGGGTGCAACGCGCGACGCTGTGCGGGTCTCTAACCTGCATCGCGCCGTCACGTTGGCAGGGATGCAGTGTTGTCTGCAGGCACACTTGGAGATTCTCGTCACCGTCGGGACTGGAGCGAGAGGCGCGCAGTGTATCGCGGCATCGCTTCTCCACTGGAGCATGACCGATCCTCTCCAGAATGCGTTGCACATCCAACTTGTGGAGGTCAAAGGCTTTCGGTGAGCCGAATTGGAGACCAGGGTAGCCAAGATCGCCCCAGGCACTCGCGCGAACGACAGTAACCATTCCGATCCTTCGTCGATCCCTTACTGCACGGCGGTACACGTTCGGAGCAGGGTAATGCCGAGGGGTCCCAGCCCGCCCGAGGACACTGTGATAGGCATAGTAACGACGAGGAAGAAGACTCTTCACCGCAGCGGACGCCGTGTCAGGGGAGGTGAGAGGAGTTGGGCTGCCAGATGTACCTATTCGATTTGCGTTGGTAGTATCCGACTCGACGCTGGCCGTCAAGGATGATCCCTCAAAGTCCCATTATAGCGAGGTTAGCAACGACAATCGCCACTCTCGGCCATGCTTTGTCGGCGCATCATCGCCTTCTTTGCGCTTATCATCGTCATCAGAGTGGTCGTCCGGCACGACACCGAACCTAACACGTCGTGGCGACAACGACATGGCATCGTGCAATATTTTCGAAAGTTTATCATCTAACAGAGGCTCGCAGGCTCCTTCCTCCTCGACTGCTGTTGCAGCCAATAGCGCGAAGATCAAGAGCTGCATGAAGAGCCTCAGAGTGAGCGCGGCGCCTATTGCATCGCATCAATGACGACAACAGGATCATCTTGCTGGGGCCGCAAGGCATCGCCTCTCAAATCCATGGTCAGCCTCTCAAATCCATGGTCAACCTCTCAAACGCTCATCTCCAGCGACAAGGTGATACCTCGCTTGCCTTCGCGACGGGGTTGCGCGGTGGTGGGACAAGCGTACCAAAGCCCAAGACGACGTAACTGCCCTTACAATGGAGCACCTTGGCCAGGGTCAACCTGGTCTTTGGCATGTAGCGCCGATGCGGGAGGTCGGTTTCGCAGACGGTCCGACCTGCGAACACAGTGCTCTCGCACCTCACCCATCGACTTGCCGATCACCGATGGCAAAGCCATCTGGCACGAGCACGTCCGCGCGATTGAGCTCTGCGAGCGATGCCTTGCCCAACGCATAGAGCGTCTCCGAGACGCCGGCACGAAGAATCTCAAGGACATTGGTAACGCCAAGTGTGCCCCCTGCCGCGAGCCCCCAAAGGTATGGGCGGCCAATCATCACCGCTCGAGCACCGAGTGCTAGTGCCTTTACCACGTCAGAGCCCCGCCGCACACCCCCATCGAGCAGTACCTCGATGTCGTCACCGACGGCGTCGACGATAGCAGGCAGACAACGAACCGTAGCGGGAGTCGAGTCGAGATTGTTCCCCCCATGGTTGGAGACCGAGATAGCGGTCGCTCCGATATCTCGCGCTCGACGGGCGTCTTGGACCCGAGTCACCCCTTTGATCATGAAGGGTCCATCCCACTGTTCGCGCAGCCAAGCGAGATCATCCCATGTCGGAGGAGGGGTACGCATCCACTCCTCGAATGCCGCAAAGAATCCTGGAACTTCACCGCGAAGATCAGCCATGTTAGGGACCCCAAGGTCGGGCGGACCGCCTGCGGCAAGGTAGCGCTGCACGTACCCTGGTCGCCTCACGAGCTCCGGCAGATACCTAACGATTGCCTTTGTGTCGAGGCGTTGGGGAATCCACGGACTTCCCCAATCACGCCGAAAGTCAAAACACCAATCTAAGGTCACAATCAGACCGCGTGCGCCCGCCTCGCGCGCCCGCTGAAGCCGACTCGTCAAGAGCGACCGAGATCCTGACCAATAGGTCTGGAAGAGAAACTTCTCCGTCACCGCCGCGACGGCTTCAAGCGGGGAGGAGGCGAAGGCAGAGACCCCCATCAGGGTATCCGCTTCCTTCGCTGCGCGCGCCACGGCAACCTCGCCCTCCGGGTGCACCGCTTGGACACCAGTGGGCGAGAGAAGCACTGGGAAACTTACCGGTGTTCCCATGACGACAGTAGCAAGCGTTCGCTCAGCCGGTAGATCAGCTACCGTCGGCAGCAGTGCAAGACGAGAAAACGCTGCGACATTCTCGGATAAGGTCACCCCACCCTCAGCACCAGCGCGAATCGCCGCGAAGACAGAGGGCGGGAGTATCCGACGAGCACGACGCTCCGCCTCCGCCACCGATTCAAACCATGTGCGTGTACTCGACATCGATTACCTCCACCCTCTCGTACGTTACCACACACCTCGATGGGTACGGTCAACGCGTGAGGTCGATGCAGCAATGACGTATCGGTCTGGCTCTCGATACCACTTATGGTCGCTCGATCGCCAACAGTATCGTCGGCGGTTCCACGGCCCCTGATCATGTCAATAAGACTGATTCGCAATCGATCGCAATAGCGTCTCGATGACCCGTGGTGCTCGCTGACCAAGCTCCCCAATCAGAGCTCCGCGCCAAGACCGCTTCGCCAAGGATGCTGCTCACTCAGGCATACCAGTGCAGGCGCTGCTTAGGCGAACCTTGGCAACGATACGGGCGTCAGCCGTGGAGATGGGCGCTTCGCCCAGCAAAGTGATCGGAACTCAGAGGACATCCACTCATTTTGCAAACGGCGCACCAAGACTCTGACGAACGCTCACCCCGATCCGCTGGCTACTCGAAGTCATCGGCAAGCACGCTTCCGATCTTCTTCCCTAGATCCGGGATCTGGCGCCTCCGGATCACGGCAAAGACGAAACTGACAACCAAGAGGGCGAGCACAATCCACGGGAAAATATCAAACGGATAGGGCTGCCCAGGTTTGATCAACCCCCAGAGAGGTAGCACCAACGCAACGACACCAAGAATAGGAATGATAAGGTGTCGGAGTACCGAGAAAAGCTCTCGGTGCTCACGGAGAAAGTAGACCGGCAACGCAACGTTCAGCGCAAGATAGACCAGGATGATAGGGATCGTTCCAAGCGTCGCGATATCACCAGCGATGTCCAGGGGATTACCGTGGCTCGCCCACAGGAGCGTGATAATCAGCGCGATCAAAGAATAGGCCAACAACGAGACTACGGGAGTTCCATATCGGTCACTCAGCTTTCCGAGCACGCTCGGCAACAGCTTCTCTCGTCCAGCGCTGAAGATAATACGGGTCTGCGCGGTTGTTGCTCCGATCAGCGAGGAGAAGGTGCTGGTCAGACCAGCCAGGTAAACCAGAATGGATACCGGTCCAAGAGCCTTATCGGCGGCGGTGACGAATGGGGCCGAAAGTCCACCGATGGTCGTAGCGTTGTTGTGGAATGCCACCGAGGTCGTCCAAGCCATCAGAACGTAGATGATCGCCACCGAAATCGTCGCAATGTAGATGGCCCGTGGCACTGCACGTCTGGCGTTACGAGTCTCCTCCACCATAGCACCAGGGTTACCAACGCCGATGAAGAGAAACATCGCGAGTGGGAAGGCAAGCCCTAATCCCGATATACCCTTATGGATCAGGCTGGGCTCAAAGCTCGCAAAGTTCAGATGCGAGGAGTTGGTGATGACAATGGCTACCATACTGACGATGATCAGCAGCAGCTCGAATGCGAATGCCATCGTCGCCCACCGTGCGCTGACTTTGACGCCACGATAGACCAGAAAACTCACGAACGCGACAAACACAATCGTGATAGGCTCCCAGGCGATGGAGACATGGAGGTACTTCAGCAAGATCAGACTGGTCCAGCCACCCATGATCGCCATGACGTAGCCAACCGCGACGATGTAGCCGACCGAGAGCGCCCACGCCGTCATCACCCCCGGAATCGCTCCGAACGCCTTCCCGATGTAGGAGATATAGGAGCCAGAGCTCGGAGACACCTTGGTGAATTCCGTCAGGCTGTTCAGCTTCAACAGAATGGCGACCGCTGCAACGATAATCGCCAACGGGCTCGCGATACCCGCCGCTGCCGCGATGGCAGCGAATGAGAAGAAGAAGCTCATCGCCGGCGCCGTGTCGGCCAGCGAGACGCCAAGAATATCAGCGGTGCTCAACGAGTTTTGTCGAAGTCTATTCGACTTTTCAGTTGGCTTCACGTCCTCAGTCATCGATTCCTCCTCTTCGATCAACGCCACTACTCTACACCTAGAAGAAACACACCGAGCAAAACATCAGCATGTCCAACAGCGGATCGACTCCACTTACTGCCGCACCGAGCATGACTTTGGGAATGCTCTGATCTGGCGACTACTGCCTCCTTGCCTCCTTTGCTGCCCACGAGTCCGGCGACTGCGACTGCATCTCATCCAGGCTTTCACGATGTCTGGTAAAGAACAAGTTGACTATCGCCAACACAGTCGCACTTGACAGGCAACGATCAAGCACAGGATGCTTATCCTGTAGCGACCTCCACCACCGCATTCCATAGCGAACATGGTCCGTCGCCCACGCGCACCGCCAGGGTATTGGACGGTACAGATCCAATCGTTACAGTGAGTTAACATAACTCCCTACACGCACGAGCCAGAACGCATACTCTTACAGGTGAAGCAATTGGAGTGCGGCTAGATTCCTTCTATCGGGATCAGCCACACCTGAAACCGAAAGCGAAAATACCATGAGTTACCAGGCTGAATATATCTGGATTGATGGAACAAAACCAACGCCTTTGATGCGAAACAAGACGCGCATTATCCAAGATGGCAAGGCACCCGATATATGGGGATTTGATGGTTCTAGTACTAACCAGGCCCCTGGGGAGAACTCTGACTGCGTCCTGCAACCGGTCTTCCAGTGTCAAGACCCAATTCGCGGCGGAGATAATGTCCTCGTTCTCTGCGAGGTTCTTCTCACCGATTTCACCCCACACCCCACCAATACGCGCTCGGCGTTAGTGCAGACGGCAGAGCGTTTTGCCGACCAGGAACCGATGTTTGGCATCGAGCAGGAGTATACGTTCTTTAAGGATGGTCGGCCATTGGGGTGGCCAGTCAACGGGTTCCCTGCGCCGCAGGGAGCCTACTACTGCGGCGTCGGCGGGCAGAAGATCGTCGGCCGTGATATCATCGAGGCCCACACACTCGCCTGCATGGAGGCTGGTCTCCATATCGAAGGCACTAATGCCGAGGTCATGATGGCCCAATGGGAGTTCCAGATTGGCACGCTCGCACCACCTGAGATCGGTGACGAGCTTTGGGTCGCCCGTTGGCTACTCATGCGCATCGCTGAGGACTTCGAGGTCGAGGTCAACTGGGATGCCAAGCCCGTAGCCGGCGACTGGAACGGTGCCGGTGCCCACACCAACTTCTCCACCCTGGCTATGCGGAACGACTTCGATCCTATTATCGCTGGGTGTGAGGCGCTTGGCCGAAAAGTCGAAGAGCATATCGCCAACTACGGCGATGGTATTGAGCGTCGGCTCACCGGTAAGCATGAGACCGCCCGCTATGACGAGTTCAGCTACGGTGTCTCCAACCGTGCCGCCTCAATTCGCATCCCGTGGGCTGCCGCTAAGGCAGGCAAGGGGTGGCTCGAGGATCGACGTCCAAATGCCAACATGGATCCGTATACGGTCTGCCGTCTTATCATCGACACCGTCTGTTCGGATGCTGAGTCGTCCGCAGAGGCACCTTCGGCCGATCTCGCTGACGCCATCTGAGCCTTCGGCTTTTTATCGCCTCATCTAAGACGAGGCGCCGGCATTCGTCAATGTCGAGAGACCGCCCAACCATTTGCTTGGGCGGTCTCTCGACTTTTTGTTCCACTTACCCCTCGCGATCTGTACTATGGCCTCTTCCCGGTCGCCCCCGAGAGCGACGGACTATCGTGCCCGTCCCTTCCTTCTCACTTCTTCGACCCCCTTATAGTTCAAGATCTGACGCAGCTCATGAACAACCTCAACGAGATCAGTCTGTGCCTCCATCACTTCCGCGATCGGTTTATAGGCATCGGGGTGTTCGTCTAGAAGCGCCTCGGCACTTGGGGCATTCCAGCTCTTACCCGACATCTCGGCATTCAGCGACTCGACAGAGAGACTCCGACGCGCCTCCATCCTTGACAGGCGTCTGCCAGCGCCATGGGATGAACTCGTGTAGCTGGCTCTGCTACCTCGGCCACGGACAATATAGCTCTTGGCTCCCATCGAACCAGGGATAACGCCCAAGTCCCCGCTTCTCGCACGAATGGCACCCTTGCGCGTGAGCCAGACATCACGCCCATCATGATGCTCCATGACCGTGTAATTGTGGTGACAGTTGATCGCTGGTTCGGGTCGCAATGTGCGTCCAAGGAACCAAGCTACCTGGCGTACCACCTCATCCATCATCGCCTGACGATTCGCAAAGGCGTACTCCTGAGCCCAACGCATATCCTCGATATAGGCGTTGAATTCGTCGGTGCCTTCCACGAGATAGGCCAGATCAGGATCCTCGAGTTCAATAAAGTACTGGCGCATCAGCCCCTTGGCACACTCGATGTGTTGTGTAGCCCTAGCCATCAGAGCCCTTGAAGGGAGATCCACTACAGTCATATCAAGGGCGGGGAACGAGGAGTCACGATGAAGGTATACCCGAGGGAACAAAAGGAACGAATTCTAAGAAAGCTCCTGGAACTAGGGAGCGACGGGGATGCTCCTGACGGTACAATCTCCAAGCTTGCAAGGGCCGAAGGAATTCCGTTAAATACTCTCTACACCTGGAACGCCTCGTTGAAGCGAACCGGGGCCGTTGGTAAGTTCTCAGCGTCAGGTAACCCCTCGGTTACGCTCTCGTCAAAGGCAAAGTACGAGATTGTTCTTAGGACCGAGTCGATGACCGAACTCGAGCTCGGTACCTTTCTCCGGGAACGGGGGATATTGGCCGAGGATCTGATGCGCTGGAAGGTGGCCTGCCAGGAGGCCAATGACCGTTCGAGTATCGCCGCCAAGGAGTACCGTGCGAACTTAGCGGCCG
The DNA here is from genome assembly GCF_027319265.1 of Ferrimicrobium sp. Taxonomy (NCBI): domain Bacteria; kingdom Bacillati; phylum Actinomycetota; class Acidimicrobiia; order Acidimicrobiales; family Acidimicrobiaceae; genus Ferrimicrobium; species Ferrimicrobium sp. Next base: position 9,391 of record NZ_DAHVNP010000044.1, read on the forward strand.
AACGGACCAAGGTAGCTTCTCTAGAGCGTGAGCTTGCCCGCAAAGAGAAAGCTCTAGCAGAAACGGCAGCTCTGCTGGTGCTGCGGGGAAAAGCCCAGGCGTTCTGGGGGGACAGGGACGACTAATCCCTCTCCTAGAGCGCCAACAAGCAGTATCCCTGATCGCAGAGGCCAACAGTGCTGGCGTTAGCCTCTCTGTCGCAGTACGCGAGGTAGGGATCTGTGAGAGCACCTATGAGCGTTGGAGGGCCGCAGGTGGCGTAGATGCCACTACAGCATCAGCTGAGGAGATCGTGGCCGCGATCGTCGAGGATAAGCGAATCACCAGGGTCTATCCAACTCCACCTAATGCCCTGAGTGACAAGGAGAGAGCTGAGATCGTAAAGGTATGCGCCAGTCCTGAGTACTGCTCACTGCCACCGG
>NZ_DAHVNP010000045.1 GCF_027319265.1 Ferrimicrobium sp.
CCGCGACCCGGCTACGCCTCCAGCCGAAGAATCGCCTCGATCTCGACGGGGGTCCCAAGGGGGAGGGAGCTGACCCCAACGGCTGATCGCGTATGCCGTCCGCGATCCCCAAAGACCTCCACCACCAGATCTGAGGCGGCGTTCATTACCGTTGGCTGTGCGGTAAATCCAGGCGCGCTGGCGACAAAACCCGTGAGCTTCACCCACTGCGCGATCCTCTCAAGCCCTCCGAGGTCGGTAGCTAACCGAGAGAACATGTTGATCATGCACTGGCGGGCTCCAGCCTGGGCCTCCTCGATGGTCACCGTATCGCCGACGATGCCGGTCACCTTGAGCGTATCGCCGATGAGCGGTAATGTGCCCGAGACGTAGACAAGGGAGTCGACAACGAGGGTGGGCAGATACGACCCCTTCGCTCCTGGAGCCGCGGTCAGCTCGATTCCTAATGTGGCCAGTTGATCGTTGATGGTCATACCCCAGACGTTAGTCGATGATGACCCGATTTGTCAGGGTTTAGATGCGAAGTCGGTCGATCAGGAGATAACCAAGAAGCCCCAAAAAGGCGGTGACGATGATCGAGAGAGCGAGTGTCCGCCATTGGAGTGGGGTGAAGTGACTGGCTGGCTGATAGGTGATGATCTCTCGAATCGATCGAAGTTCCTGACAGGCAGGTTTTGAGCTCGCTACGTTGAGTTGACCATCAGCACTTGCGCAGTGGTTCTGAAGGGTGATCATGTGGAGGAAGTCCATTGGACGGCCGTGATCGAGGTAGGTGGTGCTGATCGCATCGCTATTTACGGGCGGGGATAGTGAGTTAAAGGCCACCGCGTTATGTACATTGCTCCCAAGGGGTCCACCGTTCGCTTTGAGGGCGGCCACTCCGGTCAACAGGTACGGGCCTGAGGTGGAGTCGGTGGGGAGAAGGCGTAAGGAGATGTTGATCCCGATGGGGAGGAGAAGGAGGGCGAGGAGAATGCTGATGAGGGTGGTGACCGTCGGTGCTTTGGTGACGAGTCCCAAGAGGCAGGTCATTGCGGTCAGTATCAGGGAGTAGCCGATTGCGGCTGGCCCAAGCTCGAAGAAATAGCTCCAATACGGTGGTGTCGGGCTCAGGAGGTGAGGCGCGACGAGAAATCGAAAGCCACTTGCCGAGACAATGGAGAGGACCGCCGTCATCGAAAGCGCGACGAGGAGGTTGGTGACGAGCCAGCGCCGCCGCGATATCCCTTGGGTGAAGAGATACGAGCCTGAACCATCGTCGAAGGCATTCGCGATGCGGGCCCCTAACGAGCCGATCGGAATGACGACGGGAATGATGAAGGCAAGCGCGATGGATACTCCGGTGATGATCGATATCGTCCGGTTCATCGGCAGGTTGACGCCAGGTCGATACGTCGGGTAAGTATGCAGCAGGATCCAGGCGATGGCCCACCAGATGATCTCAAGGCTGAGGGTGACAAGAAAAAGGGTCAGTACTCGGGACTCGTAGAGGAGGTTGCTGCGGCTTGAGTGGAGGAGCGGGGGTCTCCTCGTGTTCGTTGAGGGGTCGGTGATCAGGTTCACGCGTGCTCTCCTTCGTTGATGGTGGACACGAAGCCTGGTGGGACATCTTCGTGTTCACGTTGTTGTTGGGCACCATTGAGATAGCCGATGACAATCTCCTCGAGGCCAGGGTGCTCGAGATCGTCATCACTTGGACCGCTACGTCGCACAAGCGATCGACCGCCGCCAGCGGTGACCACGGTGCCACTCGTGTCGTGGGTATCCGCGAGGTAGACGTGACGCTCGATCAATGTGTCGATGGACTCGGAGACGAGAAGGTAGCCGCGATCGAGGATGAGCAACCAGTCACAATCGCGTTCGATATCGGTGACGAGGTGTGAGGAGAGCAGTATGGTCGTTCCGTCTTCGTGGGCGGTTGCAAGGACCTCACCCATGATGGCACGTCGTGACATAGGATCGAGCGATGCGAGCGGCTCGTCTAGGAGCAGCAGTCGAGCATGTCTCGCTAGAGCGGTGGCGATAGCGACGACTTTACGTTGACCCTCCGAGACTCGTTTGATACGGACGTTCATAGCGAGATCAAAGCGGTCGATGAGCTTCATGAAGAGGGCTCGATCGAAGCCGGTGTTATAGCCCTCACACAGGTGTCCAAGATCGGCGATAGTCAGTTCTTGGGGCAGCGATGCCCGTTGGTCGACGAGCGCGAGATCACCACGGCGAAGAGGCTGGCCGTCGAGGGTAGCTTTGCCTGAGAGGATGGGACGCAGGCCCGCGAGACAGTGCAGGAGGGTCGTCTTACCGGCTCCGATTTGCCCAACAAGACCCGTAACCCTCGAGGCTTCCAGGTGAAAGCTCATGCCGTGTAGGATCTCCTTGCGCTGTAGGCGATGCAAGAACTCCTCTCGGTATGCAAGATGCGTTAAGTCCTGTACTTCGAGACCACTATGTTGCACTGCTTCCCTCCTTCGTCAATGCCAGGCGTTCGATCGCCGTTGTGAGTGCGAGCTTGATATCGTCGTCAGTGAGCCCATCGTTGACCGCTTGGACAACCACAGCGTCGAGTCGTTCGGCAAGCTTGCGGTGGACCGTTTCCTTGCCGAGGAATGGATTGTGGACAATGAGTGTGCCAACTCCCTGTTTGGCGAGCGTGATCCCCTGTGTCTCAAGGGTTTTGTAGGCTTTGAGGGCGGTGTTGACGTTGATACTCGCCTGGCGGACCACTTCGGTGACGGGGGGCAGTTGATCGCCGATAGCGAGTTGGCCGAGGCGTAGCGCCGCCAACACTTGGTTGACGATCTGGCGATATGCAGGGACTCCGGTCGATCGGTCGATCAAAAAGACGATCCCATGCCCGTTTTCCTGCTCTTGCCCCATACTTTTAATATACTAATATTATAGATAAACTATGTCAATATTCGGTAAGAATCATTGAACGATTGGGTACCGTGGTTACATGGCGTCCCAGTTGGGCTTGGGTTCCGAACTCGAGGGGCGGGCGGATCTGGTATGACCGTGATCGTGGCCAAGATCGCTGCTATAGTACCGTCACTCCGGTGGCGCCTCTCTTGTCAAACTACCGAAGAGAACTGGTTCTTAGCGGAGTCTCGAGGTTGGAGATGGGACAGAAGTCGATCATGCTACCTGACCCCCACATCGCCCCGCCACGGACCCTTACTGCGGTCTCAGCAGATCGCACTATGTAATTACTCGATCCGGTGCGAATGAGGACGAACGGAGCCCGCTTATGCGGGTGAGGGGCTTTGCGCCTCGCGAGGTCTATCCGATCTTGGCGGTTCAGCGGTTCGTACTCGACTCTAGCTGACGCTCTTTGTCCTGGGGCTCCTCTGGCAGCCCAGTCTTAAATCTTGAAAGCTGACCATTGAATTTGCTTAGGCTAACCTCAACAATATGCATGCTTCGACCCAAGCGTCACGGGCTATCCCCATTGCAGGGGCCGGTATCATCCTCGGAAGTTACGACTTGGCTGCGATCTCGGTCGCTTTTGCACCGATTCGTGATCAGTGGCACCTTTCCGCTGGAGTTGTCACCTCTCTTGGAACGGCGACGTTGGTTGGCATGCTGGTTGGGTCGCTCACTGCGGGCTTCCTGGCGGATCGGATTGGCCGCCGTGCGGTGATCGTAGGCGATCTCCTTCTCTTCGCCATCTCCGCTCTATTGGCAGCCTTCGCTCCTGATTTTGCGGTGTTAACGGTGGCACGACTCGCTACCGGCGTGGCGGTCGGAGTGGATTTTGCGGTAGTCTTCCCCTTTGTGGCCGACATGGTCACTTCGCATAAAAAGGGTCGTTCGATGGCTTGGATCCTCTTTGGAGCGAACTTTGGGACACTCGCTGCCTATGCGCTCGGAGGGCTTATCCTCGCCCATATGGGTCCCCTTGGCTGGCGAGTCCTTCTGGGCTCGGCAGCCTTACTGGCGCTACCGCTCCTTCTCTTCCGGCGTCGCCTTATTGAGGCGCCGAGTTGGTCGCTGCTCACCCCGTTGACATTTCGCCAACTCAGGCAACGCGCGGCGCTCGCTCTGAGACACGAGCGTCTCGGTGCACAGGCTCTCGCAACCCTCCTCTACCAGATCACCGATCAGGGCATCGGACTGGTCTTGCCATTGCTGTTGGTCACGGTGCTTCAGACATCGGCGAGCTCAGGGGCGCTTGACGCGGCATTGGTCAAGGTGATCACGATTCCCGCATCCCTGGTGGCGGTGCTACTGATCGATCGTGTGAGTAGACGAAGACTCCAGATCACTGGATTTCTGGGTCGCGCGCTCCCTCTCTGTTTGCTAGGTCTGGCGCTGATCGACGGTCTTCACGTATCCCCACTCATCATTGGACTTCTCTTGGCCAGCAGCTACTTCTTTGGTGCCGCGGGTCCTGACAAGACGACTGTCATCTCGCCATCGCAGTACGCTGCGCCAGAGATTCGTGCTTCTAGCCAGGGGCTATCGCAAGCGTCTGGACGACTCGGAGGCATCATTGGTGTGACGGGTTACGCCGTTCTCGTCGCTGTCGCTGGTCCGGGAGCGGGACTTCTGCTCTTTGGGGTCGCCTGTCTGCTCGGGGCGGTCGTCTCGTTGGCGGCGTTACCCCGATCGAATCCGGAGATCGTTCTCGGGGAAGATGATCCCATTTGAACCATGCTGGGAACGTGATATTTGGGCACCTTAGGCGCTCGTGCGAGGCAACACTGCTGCTTCCTGTAGCGTAACTGTAGCCAGCCATCCAGCACCGCGCTTGGGGCAGGCAGGTTTCGTGCCATGACTGGTCCAGAGTTGTCAGCGAATCGCCAACTCACCTCCGTAGGCCACCCCATTCACATCACACTTAATGAATAAATTAATCAGATTTTAGACTGCATGATTGTATTGATACATGTATGATGGTGAATCAAAGCATTCACTGGGAGAACGGGGGGATTCCATGTCCACTGAAGCGAACATGATGGAGACACGCTCAATTGAGCAGATACCGACGCAAGAGCGGCATGGTCGTCCTTTTTCGCTCTTCACACTCTGGTTTGCATCGAATTTCCAGATCAATGCATTGGTGACAGGTGCAGTAGCGGTGGCTCTCGGTCTCAATTTCGGCCTCGCCTTGCTGGCTATCGTGGTTGGCAACCTGATCGGTGCCCTGTTTATGGCCTATCACTCGGTCCAGGGTCCAAGGCTCGGATTGCCACAAATGATTCAGTCACGAGCGCAGTTCGGGTATCGCGGTGCGATGCTCCCATTTGTCGTTGTCGTCGTGATGTATTTGGGCTTTGCGGTAGCAGGGGGCCTCGTTGCGGGACCGGCGCTCGCGAACTGGATCGGGATCTCTCGGGACCTGGGTGTAGTGATCTATAACGTTGTGGTCCTGGTCGTAGCGCTGTTTGGTTATCGTCTCATTCATGCGGTATCGCGCGTCATCTCAGTACTCAGTGCCGTTGGGTTTGTAATCATCTTTGTTGAACTCATTCAGCATGTGCCCTCGAACTATCATGGCACGGCGAACAATCTCGCCACTTTCATGTTGGCAGTATCGATCTTTGTCTCATGGCAGATCACATGGGCGCCCTATGTGTCGGACTATTCGCGCTACCTCCCGAGTAAGACGAAGGGCTCGGTGACGTTCGCCTACACCTTTGTCGGTTCTGCAGTGGGAGCGATCTTGATCATGGGGGTTGGGGCGCTTGGGGCGGCCATCAACTATAGCGCATTGAACGCCGATCCCATTGGATTCCTCGGACATCGTATCCCAGCGGTGGCGGGGTTGCTTATCGTTCTTCTGCTCCTTAGCCTGCTGCCCGCCAGCGCAGAGAGTCCCTATGGCGCATTTCTTACCGCCTTAAGTGCGGTCTCGGCGAATGGGAAGTTGCGCTCGACAAAGCGAGCGCGTGCGATCTTTGTGGTGGGCTTTACGATACTCTCATTGTTGGTCACCATCTTGTTCCCAAACAACATTCTCAACAACTTTGAGAACGTGATTCTGTTTCTGCTCTATCTCCTCGTTCCATGGACGGCGATTAACCTCACCGATTATTACCTAGTCCGGCGCGGTCACTATGACGTCGCTGGACTCCTTCGACGCCATGGTCCCTATGGGCAGTGGAATATCGGAACTCTGCTGATCTATGGCTTGACGATCCTGTTGGAAGTCCCTTTTGTGAACTCAAGCCTGTATGAGGGCCCTATTGCCAAACACCTCGGAGGTGCAGACATCTCCTGGATCGTCGGCCTTGTCTTTGCTACGGTCGCCTACTACCTCTACGCTAAGTGGCAAGGTATTCCGGTTCGATCGGAAGGCGAGGTCGAGGAGGTGCAAAGCTGACGAGTTCAACGCCAATCTCAACGCAGCTGTTGACGTTCAAGTCGATACTCGAAGGACACAGACTCACTCCGGTGCAGCGCAGGATTGCGCAGACTCTTGCGGCCCACTTAGGCCGTGCCGATTATCTCACAACCTCTGAACTCGCTGAACTCGCTGGCGTGTCACAGCCCTCAGTTGTCCGTTTTGCAACGGCACTTGGCTATTCGGGTTACGCTGAACTTCGCAGAACGTTACGCGATCTCGGATCGGGTGAACGGAGTCAACAGGATCCAGAGGCGCTGAACAAGTACCAGTTGGCGATCTCAGAGGAGATCGCCAACCTGAGCCGACTGAGTGCCTTATTGACCGATGGGTCTCAGCTTGAGCGAATCGGGTCGATTTTAGCAGCGAGCAAACCGCTTATCATCGTCGGTGTTCGGGCATCGCAGGCACTCGCGCGTTACGCTGCGTTCTACGCTCGGAAGGTCCATCCCTATGTGCTCTTGGTGGAGGAAGCTGGTTCTTCGGCAGTTGATCAACTGTACGAGGCTCACCAGGCTGGAGCTTCTGCCATGTTGGTCGTGGCGATGCCACGCTGGCCGCGTGACCTGATTCCTTTATTGGAGACGGGACGGAGATTGGGCTACTGCATGGTCGGTCTCACTGATCAGTCAGGCTCTCCGACGCTCGACTATATGGATTATTCGTTGTTGGTTCCCGTGGGGACAACACTCCTCTATGATACTCACGCCGCCGCCCTGCTTGCCCTCTCGCTGCTGATCGAGGCAATTGCGGATGCGGATCCGCCAGCCGCTGAAGTGCTGATGGAGGCCTTTGAGTCAAGAGCGAGCACGTACCAGTACTTCCTCAAATCCTGAAAGGTAGTGATGAACTCATCGACCCGTCTCCCCCAGCTCTTTGCCCAGATCGCGGCGATCGGCTATGACGCCGTGCATGGAGGCTATCGCCGCTTCGCCTACTCCGATGAGGACCGTGAACTCCGAACATTCTTTGCCCAGACGGTTAGCGAGCTGGGACTCACCCTTAGTGTGGATACTGCCAACAATCAGTGGGCGTGGTGGGGCGACCCAGATCTCGACCCTGAACACAACCTTGTGCTTGGCTCGCACCTCGATTCAGTTCCTGCTGGTGGGGCCTACGATGGTCCGCTCGGTGTCTTGTCTGCCATCTGCGCGGTTGAACAACTCCTCCGTGATGGCTTTCGTCCTCGTGCTGCGGTAGGAATCGCGAACTTCATCGACGAAGAGGGAGCTCGCTTTGGGGTGGCGTGCCTGGGATCACGCGTCCTCACTGGAGAGACCACCTCGACACGCCTTGAACAACTACGCGATTATGACAGGAGATCTTTCGGAGAGGTCGTGAGGGCAACAGGAGTCGAGCCCACCCAGCTGAGACGGGATGAACGGGCACTCTCGCGCATCGGACGCTTTGTGGAGCTCCATATCGAACAGGGCCATCAACTCATCAGCCTCGCCGCACCCCTCGGGCTCGCGAGTTTCATTTGGCCCCATGGTCGCTGGTCGACGACGCTGTCCGGTGTGCCTAATCATGCGGGCACTACACCCCTGGCGGAACGTGATGATCCGGTCATCAAAGCAGCGAATTTTATCCTCGATCTCACCGCGTGTGCGGAGCGACACAAGGCCGTAGCGACCTGTGGCAAGATCGTTGTCGAACCCAACGCGGTCAACGCGATCGCCTCTAAGGTACACCTTTGGGTCGATGCTCGAGCCGAGGACGGTGATCGACTCGAGCGTCTTGCAGCGGAGATTGGCGAACTCGCTCATGGATACGGGGGCGTCCTCGTCAATGAATCTCTGACGCCAGCGACGGTCTTTGATACGGAATTGACTGGAAGGATTGGTTCGATCCTGGGGCACCTCCCGGTCATCAGCACCGGGGCAGGACATGACGCCGGCATCCTGGCGACGCACGGGATTCCTGCGGCGATGCTCTTTGTTAGGAACCCCACCGGCGTGTCACACTCCCCGCTGGAAGACGCCGACGAGGAGGACATGGCCGCCGGGGTCGACGCCCTGATTCGGGTGATCCAGGGTCTAAGCGGATGAAGATTTTCGCAGATCTTGCCCTTGTTGCGCCAGGTGACCTACGATCGAAGATCGTGGTAACGGTCGAGGAGGGCCGAATCGTTGGCCTTGAGGAAGGCACCCCTGAGGGGAGTGATTCGGTGGTCGGGTTCTTGATGCCTGGTGCCTGCAATGGTCATAGTCACGCCTTCCATCGTGGACTCCGGGGCCGCGCGATTCAAGGAGCGGATGATTTTTGGCGATGGCGCGAAGCTATGTATCGTTTTGCCGACCGGCTGGATCCCGATACCTACCTGGAACTCGCGACGCTGGTGTTTCGTGAGATGCGCCTCGCGGGTTTCACCTCAGTGGGGGAGTTCCACTACCTGCATCACGGCGCGGACGCTAAGGCCTATGCGGATCGGAATGCGATGGGCCGAGCCTTGATCGAGGCAGCTCGACAAGCCCAGGTGCGCCTCGGCCTTATCGACGTAGCCTACCTCCACGGCGGGCTCGGTGAGGCGGGATATCTTCCGCTCCAAGGGGTGCAGCGTCGCTTTGGGGACGCCGATGTCGATACCTACCTGGACCGAGTCGGGGAGCTCGATGACTCTGCGATGGTTCGTATTGTACGTGGTGCGCATTCGTTACGGGCGGTCTCGCTCTCAGAACTAGCGGTGATCGTCGAGGCGATTGATGGGGCGCCATGGCATCTTCACCTGATGGAACAGGTAAAGGAAGTCGACGCGCTGATCGGCTACTACGGAGAACGACCGCTCCGTTTGCTTGAGGATCGGGGACTACTCGGCCCATCGACGACGCTCGTGCACCTGAATCAGGTCATCGAATCCGAACTCGCTTGTCTGGTGCGCACAGGCGCTGTGACCTGTGCTTGTCCTACCACCGAGGAGGACCTTGGGGATGGTCTTTCCCTGGCGGGTCACCTACTGCGGGCTGGAGCTCGAGTGAGCATCGGAACCGATCAACACGTCCATATCGATGCGCTCTTGGAAGCCTCCAGTATCGACGCCCACGAGCGGCTCCGCACGCATCAGCGTTCGTTGCTACGCACCGAAGAGCTTTGGTCGACACTGTGGGCGCATGACACCATTGGCTTTGGCGAGGTGGGGTGGATTGCCCCCGGCGCACTCGCCGATCTGGTAGCCCTCGATCTTAGCGAGCCTGGGATTGCGGGTGTTGATCCGGTTGAGCTTGTCCGTCTTGGAACCCGGGCTGCAATCACCAACGTCTGGGTCGATGGGCAAGAGACGACTTCAGACATCGACGGAGAACGGCGCGAGCTTGGGGCGCAACTTCGGGCTACGATCGCCAGGATAGAAGGGAAGTACTGATGGGAAATCGACACGATCCAGACCGATCGATCAAGGCACCGCGGGGGACAGAGCTGACCTGTCGGAGTTGGCTCACTGAGGCGCCGTACCGCATGATTCAAAACAACCTTGATATTGAAGTAGCGGAACATCCGGAGGATCTCGTCGTCTATGGCGGTATCGGACGAGCGGCGAGGGACTGGGAATCCTTCGATCGGATCCTTGCTGCTTTGCGTACGTTGGGTGATGACGAGACGCTCCTTGTACAGAGTGGCAAGCCAGTGGGAGTTTTCCCCACCCATCCGGATGCGCCGAGGGTTTTGATTGCGAACTCAAATCTGGTCCCGCACTGGGCGAACTGGGAGCACTTCGATGAACTTGACGCCAAGGGCTTGATGATGTTCGGTCAGATGACGGCGGGCAGCTGGATCTATATTGGATCACAAGGGATTGTTCAGGGAACCTACGAAACTTTTGTCTCCGCGGCACAGACCCACTTTGGTGGCGACCCCTTTGGTCGTTGGATTCTTACCGCCGGTCTCGGTGGTATGGGAGGTGCCCAGCCGTTGGCGGCGACGATGGCCGGCTTCTCGATGCTGGCGATTGAGTGTGATCCGAGTCGTATCGAACTGCGCATACAAACTGGCTACCTGCAACATCGTGCGCTCTCGCTCGAGGAGGCGATGGGTCTCCTCGAGCAGGCGAAACGGTCGGGCCATCCTACCTCGGTCGGTCTTTTGGGCAATGCAGCTGAAGTGATCGAGGAGATGGTCGAGCGCAATATCGTACCGGACCTAGTGACAGACCAGACGAGCGCTCATGACCCCCTTCGGGGTTACCTCCCAGTGGGCTATAGCCTTGATGAGTGGCGCCGTGCGAGTGATCCCACTCAGCTCGTGACCGATGCGAAGCATTCGATGGGGCGACACATCCGGGCCATCCTTGGCATGGTCGATCGGGGTGCGATCGCCTTTGACTACGGCAATAACATCCGCCAAGGCGCCTATGAGGCTGGTGTGGAACGTGCCTTCGAGATCCCTGGTTTTGTCCCCGCCTATATTCGACCACTGTTTTGCCGAGGGTATGGTCCGTTTCGATGGGTGGCGCTCTCGGGAGATCCCGAGGATATCTATGCGACCGATGCCAAGGTCAAAGAGCTGGTCGATGACGACCCACATCTCCACCACTGGCTCGATATGGCCAGAGAGCAGATCAAGTTTCAGGGACTACCGGCAAGGATCTGTTGGTTAGGCCTGCGAGACCGGGCCCGTGTAGGGCGAGCCTTTAATGCGATGGTGGCCAGTGGTGAACTGCGTGCGCCGATTGTGATTGGACGAGATCACCTCGATACTGGCTCGGTAGCGAGTCCACATCGTGAGACCGAGGCGATGCGTGACGGCTCTGATGCGGTCTCTGACTGGCCACTCTTGAATGCGATGCTCAACGTTGCTGGGGGTGCAACCTGGGTATCGCTGCACCACGGTGGAGGTGTCGGGATGGGATACTCCCAACACGCGGGCCAAGTCATCGTCTGTGACGGCTCCGACGAAGCGGACCGCCGCCTGGCTCGGGTTCTCTTCAACGACCCCGGTACTGGTGTGATGCGCCATGCTGATGCAGGTTATGATGAGGCGATCGAGGAGGCCCGAGTGCGGGGGCTCAAACTTCCCTCTGTTGGTGCCTAGATGGAGGAGCTGCTCTTTGGGAACTGCTCGCTTGCCGATGTGGATGCCAGTGGCGCTCTTCGATTTATCCAGGACGGGCTCATCCATATCCAAAACGGTAGGATCGCCTTTGCTGGTCCACGCAGCGAGCAAGAAGATCTTCTCGGACGACTTGAGCTCCTCGATCTTGAGTCACGACTCGTCACCCCTGGTCTCGTCGATTGTCACACGCATCTGATCTACGCTGGTGATCGGCTTGGGGATTTTTTAGCTGAACGTGATCCCCTTGATTCGGATCAGCACCGATTCCAGTCAGGCGGGATCCTGGCCACGGTGGCGGCCACCAATCGTGCTTCACGAGAGTCCTTGGTCACATTGGCGCGAGGGCGCCTCGATCAGATTGCCGATCATGGTGTGACCACCGTCGAGATCAAGTCGGGTTATGGGCTCTCTCTGGAGGGCGAACGTCGACTTCTTGAGATTGCCAGAGGGCTCTCTGGCTACCGTGACATTGAAGTCGTGACCTCCTTTCTTGGTGCGCACACGGTGCCTGCTGCTTTTGCTGATGTCCCTATCGACTACATCGCGTTCCTTGTGAAGGAGGTGATGCCGATTCTGGCTGGCGAGGGGTTGATCGACATGGTGGACTGTTTTATCGATCCTGAGGGGTTTTCGCCCGCAGTCATCGTTCCGTACCTTGTGCGTGCCAAGGAGCTCGGGCTACCGCTACGGGCCCACGTTGACCAGTTCGGTGCCATCGGAGGAGGAGAGCTTGCCATAGGCTTTGGCGCGCGCTCCATCGATCATCTTGAACACCTCTCGCAAGCAGCGATCGTCGCTGCCCGCTCGGCTGGCACGGTGGCGGTCCTGTTGCCGTTCGCCTCGCTCCACAAGAGTTTCCCTACTAACCCTCCCGTAGCGGAGTTGCGAGCCCAAGGGGTTGCAATGGCGGTTGCGACTGATCTCAACCCTGGCACATCGCCGACGAGTAGTCTCTTGCTGGCCGCCTACCTTGCGGTGACGCTCTATGGGCTGCGACCCGTCGAGGCCTTTGCTGGCGTGACTCGCTATAGCGCCAAAGCTTTAGGGCTTACCGATCGTGGCTCCCTCGATCAGGGAGGCCGTGCTGACCTCGTCGCCTGGGAGGTGGCTCATCCCTATGAGCTCGTGACGAGTGTCTTTGATCAGCGTCCTCAACGCCTTGGTCCATCATGTTGTGGCACTCACTAGTTGGGTCGTGGTCTTGTACCTTTGCGACTGATGATCATGAGAGGTTGACAAGCGCTCTGGACGCATCGAATGTGATGGACGGGGTGGCGTGTCGGTAGGGCAAGTAGGCTAGCAAGTCAGTCGTATCGTTGACCAACAGGAGCAGTCTATGCCAACTACCACTACCAAGCGAAGCCGGGGACCGCTAGCGGTCGGGCTCGTGGTGGTCGTCATCGCCGCCATCGTGGTGGCTTTTCTCTTCACTCGTAAATCCAATCAATCGAGTTCGTCGCCAACATCAGCGCAGTTAGGTTCTCCGGTACCCCAGGACGTGCTGGCGCGGGTCACCCATATCCCCGAGAGTGTACTCACCACAGTCGGAGTCGACTCCTCGCTGGTCTCCCCACCTCAGGTGGCCAAAGGAGGCAAACTGCTCACACTCAATGGCAAGCCTGAACTGCTCTATGTGGGGGCGGATTTTTGCCCCTATTGTGCAGCCGAGCGTTGGGCTCTTGTCGGGGCCCTCTCGAAGTTTGGGACCTTCAAAGGGCTAGAACTCATGGAGTCAAGCAGTACTGATGTCTATCCTGACACCAATACGTTCACGTTTGTGCATGCGAGCTATAGCTCTCCGTATCTGTCGCTGGTCACTCGGGAGATAGAGACACGGACCCATGCACCGTTGCAGACGTTAACCACCAAGGAGAATAATCTCCTGCAGACCTACGATGTGCCGCCGTATGTCCCGACGACCCAAGATAGTGGCTCCATCCCCTTCGTCGATTTTGCGAACAAGTTTGTGATCGACGGGGCGAGCTACTCTCCCCAGGTACTCGCTGGCTTGAATTGGCAGACCATCGCGGCGACGCTGTCGGACCCGAGTTCCCCCGTTGCGAAGTCCATTGGAGGGACGGTGAACGAGATCACCGCGGCGGTCTGCGTGATGACCCATAACCAACCAGGATCGGTATGCAAAACCTCACTCATTCACAGTCTCCAAAAGAAGCTCTGACCGATTACCCCCTGTGGGTCATCTGGCTGGTGCGCATTCTCGCCCTCGGGGCACTCGGTGTCGCGATATGCCCAGCGCCGCAAACTGACGGACTGTTTTCGAGGCCTCACCACCCTGGCCATTAGGGAGAATATGCGCGTGTTCTCTTTGAAACCTGACACGGTGGCAGGATGTTGTCTAGGGTGGCAGAGGGTCATCGGAGGAGGAGGCGAACGGTAGCCTCGGCATTAGTGCCCTTTGCTGGTCGGTTACTCAGGGTGCACACCCCCCACTGGTGCCACAGAGAGGGCGATGGGTTGTTTTGCGGTATATCGGCCACACTATAGCAGGTTGCCAATGGGCACCGCTGCGAGATGGGTTGGCCTCGAATCTCCTGTTTTGGCCACCGGCAATAGGCAAAAC
>NZ_DAHVNP010000046.1 GCF_027319265.1 Ferrimicrobium sp.
ATCGAGGAGATCGTTCACGTTTGCAACGTCGCCCACACCCCACCCCCAAACGGTCGGTCAGGTTTTGTCCTGATACCGGTCATGATAGAGAACCTGCATCATTATCCACTCACTCGGCGGTCCGAGGTTTGCCTCATTAGTTAACCAGTTAACTAATATCTTCGAGTGTTCTGCCAGCGTGTGATCTGCATCTGATCCGCTTGTATTGGTTCGTAACCTATACGCGTTTGCTAGGTTCAACTTTGGCGGGTATCTCGGTGTGAGTGGACGATAATCGCAGCCCCGTTATTCGTTGGTTGACTATGGTAGGGAAAGCCACCCTAGGTATCAGCAGGCTCGCTCAACCAACTTTCCCCCCAGTTGAACTCGGGGCTTTCGAGAACTTAGGGTTAAATTACATCTCGTTGTATCCTTGGCTGCCGGCAATCTCTTAAATTGATGACGATAGCTGCAAATCCATCACCAGGCTTCAGCAAGCCCCTCGGTAACCGATCAAGCCCCTGCGCTAACTCGACCGTCGCTGGCCATTTGGGGTCATAAGAAATTCTGGTACCATCTTGGAAAGTAAACTCACTGGTCACATCCAACTGGAGAGTCCTCATGTGCTCACGAACTGACTCCAAACACTCGTCATTCTTCGGGGACAATCCTATGAAATTATAAACATCCTCAGTCTCAAAACGAATCTGGTCGGAATCGTTCGCATGGAAATCATAGGCAACCACCAAGGGGGGCTCGCTTCGGTAGTAGCGAACATGCCCTTTGGGCCAAGACAAGAATCCTAGAAGCTCTGGCGAACCTTTATCCAGGTCTTCACTCTCCCTCACCGCTGGCCGTTCGGGAGCTCTCATCGTACCCTGTGAGATAGATTGCAGAACACTCCCCAACCTCATATAGGTGCTGCTGCTGCCGAGAACATTTACTCCCACTTTGAGGGAGTTTGGGATCGCGTGCGTTGACGGCCAAGCAAATGGCGCTCCCTTTGCCAAGAGGTCACTCGGAACAGACGTATCAATGTCGAAGAATCGTCGGACTACTCGATCCATGACATGGTGAGGATGTTCAGCTAGATAGGTTGCAGAGGGGCATTGGTCTTCGACTTCGGTGAGTGGAAGCTCTCCAGTGAGCAGCCCGTGAATCACGACAGCAATGTCACACGCTGACCAGGCGCCGTGACTGTTCAGCGTGAGTGCAACGACATGTTCTGGGTCGCTCTTTTCGACAAAGAACAGATGCATCTTGCTGAATCGCTCGAAGAAGCGCCCTCGAATTTGTCGCTCTGAGCTCAGCAACGAGTCGAGCCCAACACAGGCAGCGACATAGGGCAGAACCATCGACTCAGCAGTTGAGTAGTGCTGCCAATAGCGATCCGATCTATTGCTATAGCTTTGTTCTTCCTTCTTGGCTGATCGGTCATCACTCTCGATGGACGCTACTTCCACCCACGAATTGACCGCGCTAGCCGACCGCATTGTATGCTTGGGCAAACGGTGGTGCCATGATAATAGATCGGTAACAAACCAGACGTACTCACCTATCGTTCTACGAACTCTCCAGCTGCCATTAGTACCCATGGGTATGTGTAATCACTGTCGGGTTCTACCCTGCCCACTGTTGAACCTCAAGTTCTCTGAAGCATTGGGATAGCCTTTTGCTTCTTATACGGCATTTGTGCATACTGCTGAGTCATGCTCTGCTATTAGAAAAAGCAAGTCTATGATCCCTGACTACCACCACGGCTAGGCGGCTTTAATTGCCATCTCGTTGGTAGACTTCATCTGCGTAGTGCTCCAGCGTTTTAGAACATTGTGCTAGTATATCTATCACCGCTTGAGCCCCGCTGGCTGTGAGGATATCTCGAGCGCGTACCTTGTCAAACCAGCGTTGTAACTTAGTGAAATCCTCTTCATTCTCCTCGAGTTCAGCGAAGGTGTAGTGCTCTGAAGTCACCTCTTGTTCCAACCCGACAAGAAAATCCTGACATCGGTCGATGATCTCCTCGTATTCATCATTGCGGGCGGCATTGAATTGACTCTCCACCTCGGCAGCTCCAGCGAGTGCATCGCAGAGAAACAGGACAGCTGCTCCGCCCATCTCGTCAATAATCTCTCGACGAAGAGCCCGAAGAGTTCGCTCGGCGGAAGGATCCAAGGGGAATAGTGCGGTTCCGTTCAGTAGGTAGATCGCACCAAGGGACCTGAGCTTTCGCCATACCGTGGCCCGGAGCCGAGTCGGCTCATTTGGAACTCGGTATGCAAGAATCAACCACTGTACCTTGTTCTCATCTGGTTGAGGGATTTGTTCATCGTGGTGCATCGAGGAGAGTGCGCTCTCATCGTCCTCAAGGGCGTTCTCATGCTGACAATCGTGCACGTTGAATCCGATCTACTTGACCATACATAGGAGTTTATGTCGGGAACCCTTGTCTCATCCTCCGGGGCGAATGACTACTGCGTGCGATGTCGTTTGGATCAGATACCAGTCTTGCGGGTTGCACGACGCAGAGAAACGCTCAGCGCGATAATCCATACGATGGGCAACGCCCACCAGCTCGCGACTCTACCGTAGTGAAGTAGTGCCACGGCGACGAGTCCAAGTACCACGCCGACAGCAAGGGTAATGTCCTCTCCAATGATGAACTTCCAGAGGAACCGTGCGAGAGCCTGCGTCTGGGTAAGCATCGTTTTCATGCCGCCACCTCGCCCGTTGTCGCGGGTGTCCGCTTGGAGGAACGCAACACGGCGATGAGTGCAAACGTCACAAGCGCCGTCAAGGGAATAATAGCGAGGAGCGACACATCATTACCTGGCCAATGGGTACCAGCACCCTCGGCACCCCAGAAGGTTCCAAAACTCGTCAGGAGGATGCCAACAGCGTACTTAATTGTGTTCTCTGGTACCTTGGAAAGAGGTCCCCGGACGATCACGGCTATTAGGACTACAAGTGCGATCGCCACGACTGCAGCCAGTGCTGCTATGGGGATATCATGGGCATTTGCACCGAACGTCACCACAATGAAAGTCACCTCAAGCCCTTCTAGGAGTACAGCCTTGAAGGCAAGAGTGAATCCATATGGATCTCCACCTAGTCGCCCGGTTCCTAGCTCAGTGCCGGCGGCTTTCGCGTTAGCAACTTGCTTGAGATAGATGGCATCCTCATCGTGAAGATCCTTATAGCCGGAGGCTCGCAGTACTGCCTTTCGAACCCAACCGAGCCCAAAGATCAATAACAATGCACCCACAATGAGGCGAAGCGGACTTAAGGGGATCGAGGAGATCGCTGGGCCCAAGACCACTATGATGATAGCGAGCACTCCAATGGCTGTAGCCATACCGCGGAGTGGAGATCTCCACCCTCTCGTCACGCCAACTGCCACGACGACCGTAGTGGCCTCGACTGCTTCTACGGTGCAGGCCAAGAAGGCCGCAGCGAAAAGAAGCCATCCGGTCATAGACATACCTCCAGTTGTGATAGTCATGCTTCAGAGCAGCCGCATCGACAAATAGTAGCGCGCCCTTACTTGAAGCAGGAGGCTAACTAGCCTTCGAGTCAGTATAACTGTAGTTAGCGCAAAACCTAACACTGGTTAGCAGTAGACCGGTTCACGAGGGCGGAATCTGCTGTTTGGATTGTACCTTAACTAGCATCCTGCCCAGGGTCTCCACTGCTCCTTGTCTCCCCCAAAGGCTCGATATCATGGCTCTATCGGATCCATCGAGCGGCGTTCATCCAGTGCGAGCAGGCCTCTCAATGATCCTGATCGCGGCAATACTCGATTGGTGATCTCCTCACAGTCCTGCTTTTCGATTCGGCACGCTTCCCTCGAGATCACCCATCGGCGGGAATTATGTTTCTGTACGAGGGTTCAGGTTACTGCAATACACATTCATCAAGTGTTCGGTTCGAATTCACTAGTTCATTGGCTAACTGTAATTTAGCTGACATAGATTTCTCCTTGCTGTTGAATGTTCGAGTGAGGTGAGGTTCCAGTGGCTGAGGTGAGGCTTGAAGGCGTGACTAAGATGTACGGAGAGCACAAGGTTGTTAATGGCTTCGAGCTCTCGGTCGCAGAGGGTGAGTTCATCGTACTACTCGGTCCCTCGGGTTGTGGGAAGTCGACGACTTTGCGGATGGTAGCCGGCCTCGAAGCGGTGAGCTCCGGCAAAGTAGTCATCGGCGACACGGACGTGACGCAGACATCGCCCGCTACGCGAAACGTTGGCATGGTGTTCCAAAATTACGCTCTTTTCCCACACATGACTGCCTTCGAGAACTTAGCATTTGGCCTGAGGGCAAGACGTCTGCCGCAGGCTCAAATCAACGGACGAGTTGCAGAGGTTGCGAGGATGCTCGAGCTAGAGAGTGTCCTACGAGTACGGCCCAAAAACCTCTCTGGTGGCCAACGCCAGCGCGTGGCCTTAGGTAGGGCTCTCATCAGGAAGCCAGCAGTCTTCCTGATGGATGAGCCATTGTCGAATCTTGATGCCAACCTAAGGGATCGTGTCAGGATGGAGCTTGCCGGTCTTCATCGCCGACTCGCAATCACCACGCTATATGTGACACATGACCAAGGCGAAGCGATGACTCTGGCTGACCGGGTGGTGGTGATGAACGCCGGTGCCATTCACCAGGTGGGCACCCCAGCTGAAATCTATGAAGAGCCGGCAGACACATTTGTCGCTCACTTTATCGGCTCGCCAGGCATGAATCTTTGGAAAGTCGATGTCAGTGCAGGGACTCGAGGAGTTGCAGATTCGCTTGATCTCATGGTTGACCCCGGGTTGTGGCCATACTCCTCGGGCACCGAGAGTGAGATCGTCGTTGGTGTGCGGCCTGAGCATCTTGAGCTCGCTGAATTTGTAGAGGTGCCTGGAGTCCGTGCTGCGATGGAGGTAGAGCTGGTGGAACGTTTCGGAAGTCACCAGCTGGTACACGGCAAACTCGTTGGAGTCGGTCACCCAATTATTGCTCGCATGCCAGCAGAGGTGGAAGTTGAGGTTGGCACCCTGCGGGTTGTGGCTGCCGATGTCAGGAGAGTCCATTTATTTACGGGAAGTTCGGGTGAGAGGCTCGGTGGGAAAATGTCGATGTACGAGACCGTGAACGAGAGCGAGATCTACGGGTCGGTAGATGGGTCTCGGGGCGGTCGATGAGCCTGAGTTTGCGGTCTCGCAGAGCCAATGTTGGGGATGATGTTGTACCGATTCGGCGTAGCTGGTGGAGGCCCAGTCAGTTCTCGGAGACGATTTCGGCGTATGCTCTGCTCAGTCCCGCACTCGTTGTCTTTTTCCTGTTTTTTTTCGTACCTACTGGGTTTCTCGTCTATATTTCGTTCTTTCATTGGGGCATATTGAGCAGTGCCACCCAATTTGTCGGTTTGAAGAATTTTCGGACACTATTTGCGCAGCCTTTGTTTCTGCGGTCGATAGAGACTAGTGCTTACTATACGATCGTGATGATTCCAGCGACCGTGATGCTCGCGCTCGCGATCGCTATGCTGTTAAGGGAGGTGGTGACCGCCCGCAGGGGCGGTGTGTGGCGTGCCGCTGTGTTCTTGCCGCATGTTACTCCGGTAGTCGCCACGTCGATTATTTGGGTCTGGATCTTTAACCCCCAATTTGGCCTTGCGAATGCCGTGCTTACCTTTCTTCACCTCCCTGCACTCAATTGGTTAGAGAGCGTTCATTGGGCACTACCCGCTGTCATGATCGATTCGTTATGGCATTCATTGGGGCTATATGTCATCGTGTTTCTCGCTGGTCTTGCAAACATTCCCCGTGAACTTCTAGAGGTGGCTAGTCTCGAAGGTGCCAGTCGAAAGCATGTGTTCAGACGGATCATCCTCCCTCTTCTCTCTCCGACTACCTTCTTCGTCGTAATCTTGGCTACTGTCAACAGCTGGCAGGCGTTCTCACAAATTTATGCCATGACCGGTGGCCCCCATGGTGGAGCTGGCGGCCCCGCTTTCTCGACTACAACTGACTCACTCCTTACGTATCAGACAGCATTTATCTATGATCACTTTTCGCTAGCTGCAGCCATGGCTCTAATTCTTTTCCTGATTATTCTCGCCTTGACATTGATCCAAAAATGGGTCTCGAATAGACTGGTATTCTACCGATGAAAACTGTGGTTAATAGTAAGTCCACGAATCAAGTATTTCAATTATTGACAAAGACAATTAAGTGGGTTGCTGTGACGGTGGTAGCGGTGCTGTTTGCCTTTCCACTCTACTGGGTAGTGGTTACGGCATTCAACACCAAGAAGGGTGTCTTTTCGATTCCACCTAAGTTTACGCCCGCGTTTCATACTTCTGCTTTTCTCTACGTTCTTACGCACAGCAGCTGGTTAGGATACATGTTCAATACAATCTTCATCTCTGGATCAACGGTATTATTGGTGATTATTACCTCCGCGATGGCAGGCTATGCGCTTTCCGACCTTCGATTTCGTGGAGCTGGGGTTGTCTTTGGGGCTGTGTTAGCTGTAATACTTCTTCCTGCACAGGCCTTACTCATTCCGCAATACGATGTGGCGCTTCACCTTCACATGCTCAATACTTATTGGATCCAGATTATCCCCTTCGCTGCAAGCACATTTGGAGTGTTGCTATTTCGCCAATTCTTCAAGACGCTACCTAGGAGTTACTGGGAAGCGGCCCGACTAGAGGGGGTTGGCCACCTTCGTTACGTCTTTCGTATCGCCTTACCGTTGGCTCGCCCAGCGGTGGTAACGGTAGCGTTGCTGACCTTTATTAGCTCGTGGAATCAGTTTCAATGGCCCCTCATTATGACGACCTCGCATAGTGTCCAACCAATCGAGATTGCGCTTTCACATTACATGCAGACGTACGAAGCCAACTGGCGGAAATTAACGTCTGCGGTTCTGTTAGCTCTTGCTCCTATTGTCGTGGTGTTCATCGCCCTTCAACGTTATATTGTCGATGGTGTTGCTGGTCGGGATTCAGGCGTGAATGCTTGATCTCTTGGTGTTGTTGGT
>NZ_DAHVNP010000047.1 GCF_027319265.1 Ferrimicrobium sp.
CCGAACTCGAGGATGGTTCTTACCTTGGCAACGTCTATCACCATAAGGACAGAGGCAGAAAGAGTCCGCTTCTGCTCAGGGTGATTGAGTACCAGATCACCGAAGGGGAGGACCCGGATCTCTTCTACCGCCTCTTTTGCACCATCACCGATCCCGAGGTGGCACCGGCTCATGAATTGGCGGCACTCTACTCCAAACGTTGGGAGATCGAATCGGCCTTTGATGAACTAAAGACCCATCAGTCGGAGGCGCGAAGAGTGTTACGGTCTCAGTCTCCCGAGCTCGTCTACCAGGAGATCTGGGGGATGTTAACCCTTCACTTTGGCATCAGGGAACTCATGTATGACGTATCGGCATCCAAACGAGGGGACCCAGTGGCGCTCTCATTTGTTGGCTCTCTCCGGACGGTACGCACCAGTGCTATGACCAGTCCGGGTTTTTCCCCCTCAAGTTCTCGCTGAAGCATTCAGCCGCGCAAGCTGTCAAATCCTTGACCAAGTGCTTCCAAAACGAAGGTTGCGCTCTAATCCCCGTGTGATTCGCAAGCGCATGAGTCCCTATCCCACCAAGTATCCCAACCATAGCAACTGGCCCCAACCCTCAAGGCCAGCCAAAGATCTCATCAATGTCATCGGAGCTGGTCCCTAAGTTAACGGTATTGGACTAAATTCCCTACTTATATGCGAAGACCTGCTTTCCGTCTGCTCGCCCCTGTAGGTATGACCGACAACTCTCACCCTCGTCTGAGAGAACTGCATGTGCAAAGAGAAAGTGCCCTTCGCAATTGGCTGGTGGCCAATACTGCACTGGTGAGCGCTATCGAACGGCTGGGCCAATTGCACGCAGCCAAAGCCAAAGCGCTGAAAGCACGAGGGATCACTGCCCACCAGCTCGCCCAGTTCCGCCACTGGGAGAAAGGGAAGGTGAAACCTGCCGAATACAGGACGCTCGCAAGCTATGCACTGCACCGCAACATCATCGCCTCCATCGATCGGCGATGGGACGGAGCGATCACTACTGCACAGATCGAAGTCGATCGAGCCACCACCGATTTAGCCGTAGCTACTGCTAATCTGCTCTCCACTATGCCCGCAGCACTTGCCAGTAAATTGACCGGTCTCTCAGTGCGTCAACTCTCGGCTATTGTTCGTGCTGCTGCGAACAGAGGGTCACGACGGACCGAGATACGGTTATGAAGTGCCTCCAACGACAAAACCTCAGCTGCGATGACACACCAGTCACAAGCCAAAACACACTTGGCACCGCAACTAGCGGACGCGGTCAAGGGACATCGGCTCCATGTTTACAGGCCAGGAGTCCAATCATCTCTTAAGCATGTCGTGCCTGCTAATCTGACACAATGGGACCACAGATCGACCAACGGGCTATCCTGCTCGCGGCCTATGACGACGAGCTTCGAGACATCGCCGAGATGCAAGGTGCGCTGAGCTGGGACCGAGACGGACCCTTGTGGCGTGCGCTCTTCGAGGGTGGTGGATTCGTCAGCTACAAGTCGCTGGATCACGTCGAGGACCTCGACGAACTGATCGCAAGGACCGTCGTCTACTTCGCTGGGATGTCGCAGGTCAAAGAGTTCGAGTGGAAGTCTCGCGGTCATGATCGCCCGAGCGACCTCGATGCCCGGCTGCGCGCCGCCGGTCTCGTGCCTGAAGAGCTTGAGACGGTTATGGTTGGCGAAGCTGCGGACTTAGCGGTCAACGTCGAGCAGGAGCCTGGAGTCATCATTCGGAGGGTCGACCAGTTACCAGAGCCCGAACGCACCCAGGTCATCGCCGCCGCGTCCGCCATGGCGAAAGACGTGTTTAACGGAGGTCCCTCGGCCGAAGAGATGATTGCCAACTTGGATCGCAAGAAGGGCAACGAACAGTTCTGGGTGGCTGAGGCCGCCAACACGGTCGTATGCGTAGGACGACTTTCTCGGATTGCCGGCTCAGCGTTCGCTAGCTTGTGGGGTGGTGCGACCCACCCAGAGTGGCGAGGAAAAGGGATCTATCGTGCCTTGACCGCCGCTCGGGCCAAAGCTGCGATC
Source organism: Ferrimicrobium sp. (assembly GCF_027319265.1). Taxonomy (NCBI): domain Bacteria; kingdom Bacillati; phylum Actinomycetota; class Acidimicrobiia; order Acidimicrobiales; family Acidimicrobiaceae; genus Ferrimicrobium; species Ferrimicrobium sp. The sequence continues at coordinate 2,051 of NZ_DAHVNP010000047.1, forward strand.
GCTGAACGGGCACGCTACCTGCACAGCGACTGCACAGCGATGTCGCGGCCGATACTGGAGCGGAGCGGCTTAGTTGCGGTGACCACCACCAGGCCCTACATCTGGCGACGCTGAGCCAGCAAGCATCCCTCCTTATAGAGCAAGCGTTCAAGTCCGCCGATTGGACAGACCCGGTCCGCCCTTTCGAGGGATCGTCAATGACCCTAGCCACCTCTCGGATCGAACTCATGAACAGGTGCGCGTCCTCGATGCTGAGATAACGCCGGAACTTCGGGTGGTAAAGCACGTCTGCCAGTTCGTCGAGTAGCAACAAGCTGCACTCGCTCAACCAATGCTTCAAGGAGCAGGCGGACGGACACACTCTCTCGCATGACGGCCGCCACGAAGACATTCGTGTCAAGGAAAATCCGGTGCGACTCACTCGCCGCTCACCGTTCGTGCCCGTCGCTCTCGACGGACCCCACGCACCTCGGTTACAGCCTGAGCGAGTGCTGCATCCTCGTCAAGGTCGCTCGTATAGCCGACTCGCTCCAGCAGTCCTCTCAGCTCATCCAACGCCACATCCGCGTGGCCGCTTCGAAGATATGACCGCAATGCGTCCTCGATGACCGCACTCTCGGACCGATTGGAGGTGAGCGCAGCAACTTTCGTTGCTATGAGTACGTCGGTATCGAGGTAGATAGTCGTCTTCTTTTTTGCCATGTCTTAAGTCTGCCACTATTCCGTCATGACGTCCTGGCGGTACTATGACGTCCACTCTCAGTAGTGTGGAGTCGAGCACGTCCCAAGATCACGTGGAGCCACACGGCTTCAAGGCGCTGCGCTCCGGCACTCCTGGAAGACTCCGTCCTCTTCCATTGACCTCGTGCTCCCGCTCCGTGCTTATTGCGCGCCCAAGAACCCACACGGAAGAAGAATGCCATCATGATCTACACCATCACCGATACCGCAGAACTGGTCGCGCATCACATCGCCGCATCCGCACCGAAGAACAACGACGCTCCCCATACCAAAATCATCCAGTTCGATCGGAACCTTGAGCTGGTGGTCAGTGCCGCTCGGTTGGGCGCTATCGAACGGCTGGGCCAATTGCGCGCAGCCAAAGGCAAGGCATTGAACGCACAAGGGATCTCTGCCCACCAGCTCGCACAATTCCGCCGCTGGGAAAAGAGGAAGGTGAAACCTACCGATTATCGCACCATCGCAAGCTACACACAGCACCGCCACATCATCGCCTCGATCGATCGGCGGTGGGACAGAGTGATCACTACTGCACAGATCGAGGTCGATCGAGCCACCACCGATTTCGCCGTAGCTACTGCTGATCTGCTCTCCACCATGCCCGCAGCACTTGCCCGTGAATTGACCGGTCTCTCAGTACGTCGACTCTCAACTATTGCTCGTGCTACTGCGAACACCCATTCTGCGTCCTGAACACGAATGACGCAACGTCATTGACCGCTTTCCAACGTCATGGCGCATAAATGAGAGGACCCCAGCGTGGAGTCCTTGAGAGACTAGGGAGGTACCAAGATGGCATCGAAGCCCACGGATGCACAACGGGCGATCCTGCGAGAGAAGGCGAGAGCTGACAACCGCGCGATGCATGCGGCACTCACCGCCACAGAGCGTCTCGCCGATGCGAGAGCATCCCGAGAGGCCGCCATCGCCGCAGCAGACAAGGCGGTAGCCGAGGCCACTAGCATATATCACTCGGCGATCGAGGACCTCGTCTCGCGGATCGGCAAGGAGACTACTGCTGAGCTCCTGGGGACCGAGGCCATTTCCGCTGTACGTCACACCAAGCGCACATGATGCACGACCGATCAGTCGCAGGTCGGCTAGCCGCGCGTGCTCACTCGGCGTACCCGCAGAGAGAGGACACGACGGCAGGCGAGGCCGGCCCGCTCGGCGGAGAGGTCCCCCGTGGTTCTCCATGTGCCGGAGGGTGCTGCCCACCTCGGCGAAGAAGGGGTGGGAGGCATCACTGCGCCATCGGTGGGCAGGTCGACGGGCTCGTAACCGGCCACCAGCTTCAACCAGGCGTCTAGGAGCGTGGGTCTGAATCACCTTCCAGATCCGGTGGTGGGGCCCTAAAATTTGCCAAAATTGGGATTGTGGTCTTAAGTTCTTGGTTTCGGTTCTCAATTGGGGTCAATGATCCCAAGTCGGGTCCATTAGCTGCGTTCTAGGCCATCACCAACCCTGCATTCACTCTTGCATTGGAGAGCTTTCGTAAGTTATGACAGATTGAGTGCAGCATCCACTCAGTCTCGGCTCCCGATAGTCCTCGAAGGCGTAGGTGGCCCGCTTTCTGTCTAACTTT
>NZ_DAHVNP010000048.1 GCF_027319265.1 Ferrimicrobium sp.
AGGATGGAAGTTAGCACTCGAGGCACTAGAGTGCTAGTTGGCCAATAGGTGGCAAGTTAACTCAAACAAGGAGGCAAAACAGAATGAATCTCCATCCCTTAGAGGATCGGATCGTGGTCCGTCCAGCAGAGTCCGAAGAGCGGACAGCATCTGGACTGGTGATTCCTGATACCGCCAAAGAGAAGCCCCAGCAGGGCCAGGTCCTTGCTGTTGGCCCAGGTAAGCGTGCTGAGTCGACTGGTGAGATTATCGCTCTTGACATCAACGTCGGTGACACAGTGGTGTACTCAAAGTATGGAGGAACCGAGATCACGGTTGACGGCGAGGATCTTCTTATCCTCAATGGCCGTGATGTGTTGGCAAAGGTGGTGAAGTAATGCCGAAGATTTTACAATTTGATGAGACGGCTCGCCGATCTCTTGAGGCCGGCGTCAACAAGCTTGCTGACGCGGTCAAGGTAACGCTAGGGCCAAAGGGCCGTAACGTGGTGCTCGGGAAGTCCTTCGGAGCTCCAACGATCACCAATGACGGTGTCTCGATCGCTCGTGAGATCGAGCTAGAGGATCCCTATGAGAATATGGGTGCGCAGCTCGTCAAAGAGGTCGCAACCAAGACCAACGATGTTGCCGGTGATGGCACGACGACGGCGACGGTACTCGCGCAGGCGATGATCCGAGAGGGTCTCCGTAACGTAGCTGCTGGGGCTAATCCGATGGCGCTGAAGCGAGGCATTGAGCAGGGAGTCGCTGCTGCGGTCGCGGCAATCTCGGCACAGGCCAAGCCAATCGAAGGGCAGAGCGACTTTACCCAGGTAGCTGCTATCTCCGCTGCCGATCAGGCCATTGGCGAGGTGCTCGCCGAGGCGATCGGTCGGGTTGGCAAGGATGGCACAGTGACGGTTGAGGAGTCAAACACCTTTGGTCTCGAGCTTGAGTTCACAGAGGGCATGCAGTTCGACAAGGGTTACCTCTCACCATACTTTGTGACGAACCCTGATCGACAAGAGGCGATTCTCGAGAATCCGTACATTGTGTACTACTCCTCGAAGATCTCCTCAATTCAGCAGCTGCTACCTCTGCTCGAGAAGGTGATGCAGAGCGGACGTCAGTTGTTGATTATCGCTGAAGATCTCGAAGGTGAGGCGCTCGCAACGCTCGTAGTGAACAAGATTCGCGGCACCTTCACTTCGGTCGCTGTAAAGGCACCAGGTTTTGGCGAGCGACGCAAGGCGATGCTCCAAGACATGGCCGTTCTCACCGGGGGTCAGGTCATCGCCGAAGAGGTTGGGCTCAAACTTGAGAATGCAACTCTTGATCTTTTGGGAGAGGCGCGTCGTGTTGAGGTGACCAAGGATGCCACCAAGATCATCGGTGGATCTGGCGAAAAGGCTGAGGTCGAGGGACGGATTGCCCAGATTCGTCGCGAGATCGATGACACCGATTCTGACTGGGATCGTGAGAAGCTCCAGGAGCGACTCGCCAAGCTTGCAGGTGGTGTCGCCGTCGTCAAGGTTGGTGCCGCGACTGAGGTAGAACTCAAGGAGAAGAAGCACCGCATCGAGGATGCCCTCTCGGCGACTCGTGCCGCGATCGAGGAGGGGATCGTCGCTGGTGGCGGTACCGCTCTGTTGCGGGCACGAAGCTCGGTGATGGACGTTGCCGGGAAGCTCGAGGGTGACGAAGCGACGGGAGCTCGTCTGATCGCCAAGTCGCTTGAGGAACCTTTGAAGTGGATCGCGTACAATGCAGGGCTCGAGGGTCCTGTCGCCGTGCAGACGGTGGAGCGTGAGAGCGGCAACGTTGGCCTCAATGCGCGAACCGGTGTCTATGAGGACCTGGTGAAGGCTGGAGTTATTGATCCAGCAAAGGTGACGCGCTCAGCGTTGCAGAATGCTGCCTCGATCGCGGCACTGTTGCTTACGACTGAGGCACTCGTGGCTGAGAAGCCAGAGCCCAAGGATGCCGGGGCTGCAGCAGCAGCTGCTGCCGCTGGTATGGGCGGTATGGGTGGCATGGGCGGGATGATGTAATCATCTATCCTTGCTCCTTTGCTAAAAGGAACTACTCTGGCGGGTGTGTGAACATCCGCCAGAGCTAGTTTTAGGCACGGGTCGCACTCAGTGCTGTGGGTGCAAAGAAGGTTTGATGCTGGCGTTCACGAGGGGAAGGTTGCAGCTGAGTCGCCATGACGGTACGGGATCTCCATCAATACCTCCAAGGGTTGCCGACGGTTGCCCGTCGTGTCCCCGTGATGCTGCGATCGCCCTCTGGCGGTATTCCTCCGTACTCCGAGGTCGTGGAGCGGTTACAACGGACTCTCTCCCCACTGCCTACTGAGATCGGTGGGAACGGTGCCGCCGTCCTCTTGCTGCTCTATCCCGCTGGCGGCGAGACGATGGTATTGATGACGAGACGTTCTGGAGCGTTGCGGAATCACCCTCGTGAAATCTCCTTTCCGGGAGGCAAGGTCGAAGCCGGAGAGACGCTTGGGCATGCCGCCCTGCGGGAGACATACGAGGAGGTTGGCATCGATGGCTCCGTTATCGAGCTGCTGGGCTTTCTCGGCTCGGGTGCCATTCGTGGAAGTGGGAGCAGTTTTTCTGGCGTCGTTGGGTGTGCTACGTCACGGCCAGTCGTTGCCCTCAACGCCGACGAGGTCGAGGCAGTGCTAGAAGTGCCGCTCAGCTTGGTATATACACCTGATTACTTTTGCGAGCTTTGGTACAGCGAGGCTCTCGGTTGGGGTCTGTTTCATTTTTTTGTGATGGCGCCGGACCTTATCTGGGGTGCCTCGGCACGAATGTTAGTCGACCTGTTGGCGCTCCTCGAGTGACTGGCTTGACGCGGGAGGTTCTCCTTACCGGCGGTCGACGTAGAGGGTCTGCAACAGGTACCCATAACTGTGGTCGCGGTCAAAGAGGGTAGCGCGCGTGGTGCCAATCCCGTCGTGAGCGACGGTTGTCCGTGCAGAGATCCCGATCTCGGTGCTAAGCGGGCGCGATCGGAGGGCGATCTCCATCGCCGTAGGGATGAAGAGAAACTGATGGAAGTCGAGCTCGGAGCTGATCCCATTCGCAGAGTCCGCTACCAGGAACACCGCCTCGATCGGCTGGAGGGGTTCACGGTCGATCAGGTTGAGCCGTGGCTGTGCCCAGACGGTCGCGGGACCAGGATCAGTAAAGCCGCCCTCAAGAAATGACCAGTCAATGGAGGCGCCATAGGGGAATGAGGACATGGTCTGGTCTGGGTGACCATGCTCTTGACCTGGTATCACGGTGCTTGGCTCCCTTTGGGGAGCGCGTTGGGCCTCGGTCGACATCCGCCAACCACGAGCAGAGAGCACGATGCGTTCCGCGTCGGTGCGTGCCGTGGTCTCGATCAATTCGATACGGCGTCCGGAGCGCAGTCGCTTGGTGTCCCAGGTGAGGGGTTTGAGTGGGACCTCCCCGAAGAAGTCAACGTGCACCTGTGAGAGTCTGCGTTCGGGATTGGATTCGTAGCCCTCGAGCTCGTGGACGGCGAGCGCCGAAGGCGGACCACCATGGCAGGCTAGGGGATTCCAGGGTCCCTCACTGGGGGGAAGTGGCAGATAGCGATGTGCATCCTGGCGAGTGAAGTAGCTCACAGGTGCGGAGGGTGAGGAATCGGTGTCGCCCGTCTTCTCTTGAGCGTCGATCAACGGAGAGTTCACGGGTTGTCCATCTAATGGCATACTACGACGAGTTTAGCGCTGAGCGAATTCGGTAGAGGTCGACGGTGTTTCATGGGTCAGTCGTGACGGCTGGCGTGAGAACGACCGGAGTCGTCGACGCCTACCCGCCTGCCTGGGCCAGGTGACCCTCGGCGAGATGAGCAGGGCGTTGTCACGAGTGAGCCTGAGCTAAGAACACCGGATGGTTTGGCGCGGGACGATAGATATCGCCAATGATGGCCAGATGAACGGCGCGGCGAGCCAACCCAAGGAGGGCGATGTGACAGGTTGGTCGAACGGGAAGCGCGGGAGACGTGTCAGCATTGACTTCACGATGTCGTCCGGCTTTAGCGGCCGTCGAGCCCAAAACAGTTGCCGAATGGATCAAGTACCTGGCAAATTCGACGACCGGATCCGATTGCCAGGGGTCCGCGATGCAATGTGCAGCCAACCGCGAGGAGGTCTTGGAGTTGTCTATCGACTCCGTGAAGAGGATTCCAATACACTACGGGAGTACCTCCCAGAGGATTACGCTCACTGTCGGCGGGGTGAAAACCTATCTCAGTTCCTTCGCCGGTCTCGAGCCACCAGTACAACCCTTCGTGCTGGGGTTCGCCATCGATCATGTGGTTCGCCCACCAGCGGCACTGCGTTTCCGGGTCAGGAGCAAAGAACATCACCGTTCTCATTCGGGACACTTGGTCAGTGTGGCGGAAACGACTGCCGACAGAGCTCTTGGGTTCGCCACGCGAGCCGGGAGGCTGTCGTCAGTGGGCAGAGAACCTCCGATGTCCCGTTTCGACATCGCTTGTTCTGCGGTAACGATTGACTGGGGTAGATGGCAACTCCCTCTGACTCACAGTGCCGTAGCTGCCATGGTAGCTCCTCAGTGATCACCCAACCCCAACTAACTCAACCGAGATGGCCAAGTGTGACAGGGAGGCGCAGCGTGGCTGCGGTGACTCCAGCAGCGGTGAGAGCATCCACGAAGTGATCGAGTTTATCAGGGGTGTCCGAGACAAAGATGGCGATGCCCTCGTCGTCCGTCATTGAGAGGAGTGTTTGATGGTGGAGGCGGTGGTGGGTCCCGAACCCATCGATGGCACGAAAAGCAGAGGCTCCAACGAGCCCAGCATCGAGGGCCTGGCGGATGATGAAGTCAGCAGCTGAGCGGTGATGTACTCGGTCCGATTCATTGACAAAGATGATGAGCAGTTCTGTGTCCATGTTGCCCTCCTCGCGCAGGATTCGCCCGGTGTTGCACCACACCGCTGGCTACTGTGGTCGACCACGTATCTTTCACCACGTTCTCTGACTACGCATCTCTGACTACGCATCTCTGACACCAGGGTGCCCACGACCATCGTAGCACCACTTGCCATACCAGGGGCACCCGCGTGGTTGTGGGTGAACATTCCAAGAACGATGATGGTCTGATGCCTTCGGTGGGTGGGTCGCCAAATTGAAGGGTGCTGGACCCGAGACCAGGTATGGGCCCACCCTCGCCAATCCTTTGAGTCGCGGCGTCGATGCACGTACTTGTGAGGTCTGATTGAGTCCTCCCCTAACACGCTGCGCACCAGATACTGGCCCTTCCTTGCGTCAAGGCTTAGGTGCGCGCAGGATCATTGGCGTAGTGTTCAATAGTGAGTTGATTGAGGAGTTTGTTGAGGCTAGCCTCTTCGCTCGCGCGAATGGTGGCGGGGAGGTTCCCACTCTGTACTAACGACTGGGTGATCCGAACAGCAGCAGCCTCCTCTCTGGGGTGCGCAGGGTCGGTGGTGATGACGGCCAGCTCGCTGGTCGTGAGGGGATACTGCGCACTACTTGGCAGACTTGCCTGCCCGCTGGCGGCGTCGACCGCAAAGAGAGGTAGTGCCGGCTTGGTCAGTGAGACATGCAAGCAACCAGGCGTCGTCGTGCAGTGCGGTGCAAAAGTGGCCCCGTAGCTCGTCGCAGGGACCGCGAGTTCGCTCTCCAAAATCGCTACTCGTTGTCCAGAGTGAGAGAGCGTATTGACGGTGATACTCAGATTGGGTAGCGTCAGGTGTGGGTTTGCGGATGCGATGAGGGGGTTGTCCCAGTTGGTGATGGATCCCTCCAGGATGCCGATGAGCACCGCATCGTTGAGCGTGATCACTGGTGCGGATGGGAGATCGGCCGAGAGGTACACCGTGCTGGTGGCGAATGCAAAGCGTTCCGTTCCGCCGAGCTGGTCGAGGAGTGTCCGCCCCGGGTTTACTGAGAAGAGTCGCAGATTTGTTGGGTGCTCGAGGCTGATGAGGTTCATCGTGGTTGGTTGTTCGTAGCTCAGCGCTATCCGTATCTTTGGGTACTTGTGACTCAGGCTCGCAACTGACGAGGTAAGAAGCGGACGGACGGAGGATGCGGCCTCGACATCGACGGTGACCCCATTGAGTGATACCGGCGTAAGCGTCGCAGACGTCGCATTTGGCGAGGTCGTTGGGGTTGCTACAGTGGTTGAACCACACGCCGCGAGCAACATCGGTCCTGAGATTAGGAGCACCACCAGGCCGAGTCCTCTAAGGCGCATCGAATACAGAACCTCCGTGCAAGTCGTAGCTACTAGACTAGAGCATTCTAACAGTTGAGCAGGATCGGTGAATCCTCTGGCTAGGTAGTAGTGGATGTGGATCAGTCAGTTGTGGGTCATTCAGTTGTAGCGACCGAGTCGGTAGTGAATGACACGCTATACAACGATTAGCTTTGGTGGATTGGCTTTGGCGGATTGGGTCGCGCCAATTGAAGCGGGGTCGGCGAAGGCGAGATCTGCTGCAGCAGTGTTCCAGCATCGCGCCACAGTGTGACTCGTTGCTGTGAGATTGGGGCCGGACCTGTGAAGGCAGAGTGGCTGCCCGCAGGGTTTGGATGGTTGATGGCCGGTTTGGTGACCGTAGGTGTTTTTGTTAGCCCGTCGATTGGAGGAAGTTGTGGCCGAAATAGAGATTGGAATTGGTAAGTCGGGTCGACGTGCCTATGGCTTTGACGATATTGCAATTGTACCGTCCCGGAGAACGAGAGATCCCGAGGATGTTGATATCTCCTGGGAGATCGACGCGTTCCGATTCGAGCTTCCCTTTCTTGCATCGGCAATGGATGGGGTAGTCTCACCTGCGACGGCTATTGAGATCGGCCGACTCGGTGGGCTGGGCGTGTTGAACCTTGAAGGGCTGTGGACCCGCTACGAGGATCCTGACCCTATCTTCGCTGAGATCGCTTCGTTGCCTGCTGAAAAAGCTACGGCACGCATGCAAGAGGTGTACCAGGAGCCCATCAAGGAGTCGCTCGTTACCGAACGGATTCGTCAGATCAAAGCCGAGGGTGTCGTGGTAGCTGCTTCGGTGACTCCACAACGAACACAACCGCTGCTCAAGTCCATTCTCGCGGGCGAACTAGATATCCTTGTCATCCAGGGTACCGTCGTATCGGCTGAGCATGTTTCGCGGTCGGAAGAACCGTTGAACTTGAAAAAGTTTATCCGCGAGCTCGAGATCCCGGTGATCGTCGGCGGTTGCGCCTCCTACCAGGCTGCGTTGCACCTCATGCGCACCGGTGCTGTTGGTGTATTGGTGGGTGTGGGCCCAGGCAATGCCTGTACCACGCGGGCAGTGCTAGGTCTTGGCGTTCCGCAGGCGACGGCGATTGCCGACGCTGCCGCGGCAAGAATGCGCCATCTCGATGAGACCGGTGTGTATGTGCATGTCATCGCCGATGGTGGCATGTCTAAGGGTGGCGACGTCTCCAAGGCCATCGCGGTTGGTGCGGATGCGGTGATGATGGGGTCTCCTCTCGCTTCAGCCTACGAAGCGCCTGGGCGTGGTTTCCACTGGGGAATGGCGACGTTTCATCCAACCCTTCCTCGAGGCACTCGCGTGCGTACCGAGACGCGTGGATCGCTCAAGGAGATTCTTGTCGGTCCAGCTCATGAGAACGACGGCCGTATGAACCTCTTTGGAGCTCTTCGAACCTCGATGGCGACCTGTGGTTACGAGACGATTAAGGAGTTCCAGAAGGCCGAGGTCATGGTTGCCCCGGCGCTACAGACGGAAGGAAAGGCCCTGCAACAGGCACAGCATGTTGGCATGGGGCATTAGTGGAGAGCTCTCGCGAGGCGCCAGTCGTCGTCATTGACTTCGGTGCACAGTATGCTCAGTTGATCGCCCGACGGGTTCGAGAACTGCACGTGTACTCCGAGATCGTTGGGCATGAGGTGACTGCGGCCGAGCTTCTTGCGCGAGGAGCACGAGCGATTATTCTTTCTGGTGGCCCAAAGTCGGTCTGGGTCGAGGGTGCTCCGACGCTCGATCCAGCCATCTACGATCTGGGTCTCCCGATGCTCGGCATCTGCTACGGCGCGCAGTTGATGGCTCAGAGCCTCGGGGGGCGTGTGGAGCGCACGCCAGCCGGTGAGTACGGGCGTACCGTGATTGACCAGCTCTCACCGGGTGCTGGTACTCTTTTGCTGGACCTTCCCGACTCCTTTGCATCCTGGATGAGTCATCAAGACACCATGGTCCTACCGCCAAGTGGTGCGATCGTCACGGCCTCGACGGCGCACTCATCAGTTGCGTGCTTTGAGGATTCTACGCGCGCCCGCTATGGTGTGCAGTTTCACCCCGAGGTCTCCCATGGGGAGTATGGGCGCGAGGTGCTCAGTAATTTTCTCTTTCGGGCTGCAGGGCTTGAGCCAAAGTGGACGAACTTCTCGATTATCGAGGAGTCGATCTCACAGATCCGTAGCCAGGTCGGGGAGCGTAATGTGTTGTGTGCACTCTCAGGTGGAGTTGATTCCACCGTGGCAGCTGTGCTGACCCATGAAGCCGTCGGCGACCAGCTTACGTGCGTCTTTGTCGATACTGGGTTGCTACGTGAGGGTGAGGCCGATCAGGTAGTCGCCCTCTTCTCCTCGCAATTCCACATCAAACTCGTGGTAGTCGATGCTGCACAACGGTTTATGTCGGCGTTGGCCGGCGTGTTGGATCCTGAGGCAAAACGTAAGACAATCGGCAATCTCTTCATTCGCACCTTTGAGGAGGCGGCCCTCGATATCGATGCCGGAGGATTTCTCGTCCAGGGAACGCTCTACCCCGACGTCATCGAATCAGGGAACGCTTCTGCCGCGTTAATCAAGAGCCATCACAATGTTGGTGGGCTGCCGAGCGATATGTCATTTGCCCTGGTCGAGCCGCTGCGGTTTCTCTTCAAAGATGAGGTCCGCGCTATCGGTGTCGAGCTTGGCATTCCCGAAGAGGTCGTCTGGCGACAGCCCTTCCCTGGTCCAGGACTCGCCGTGCGTATCGTTGGAGAGGTCACCGAGGAGGCGGTTGCCCGGGTACGGGCGGCTGATCGGATCGTCCGCGAGGAGATTTTGCACGCGGGGCTCGGTCGGTCTATGTGGCAGTACTTCGCGGTGTTGGCTCCGTCGTTGCGCAGCGTGGGGGTCTCTGGCGATGAACGAACCTATGACGCGCCTATCATTGTTCGCGCTGTTGACTCCGATGATGCCATGACGGCCGACTGGGCTCGCCTTCCCTACGAAGTCTTGGATGCCATTGCGCATCGAGTCGTTGGTGAGGTGGATGGAGTCAACCGGGTGGTCTATGATATCACCTCGAAGCCACCAGGAACGATTGAGTGGGAGTAGCTTTTGGCGGCTGAGGCTAGTCGACAGGTCTTAGAGGGTCTGAACGATCGCCAAAGAGAGGCGGTCTCGGCCGTGGATGGTCCTGTTCTCGTCGTGGCTGGCGCTGGTTCAGGCAAGACGCGAGTGTTGACTCGCCGTGTGGTCTATCTCCTTGAGCATGGCGTTGCTCCGAACGAGATCTTAGCGATCACCTTCACCAATAAGGCAGCTCGCGAGATGGCTGAACGTGTCCATGAGCTGGTGAGTATCGAGGCCTCGCAGGCGCTTTGGATATCGACCTTCCACGCTGCCTGTAGTCGAATCTTACGCGTGCACCCGGAGCTTGGTCGACTCAGATCAGGTTTTACCATCTATGACGCTGATGACGCGAGGCGTCTGCTCGAGCGTACGATTCGTAGTTTAGAACTTGACACCAAACGTTTCCCTCCGCGCGCCGTCATGGCCAAGATCAGCTCAGCCAAGGCCGATCTGATCGGTCCTCGCGAGATGGCGCTTGATGCAGTGGGGGCCTATGACCGTCTGGTGGCGACCCTTTATCAGGCGTATGAAGACGCGCTCATTGCCAACAATGCGGTTGACTTTGACAACCTCGTCAACTTAGTCGTGACTGGACTTCGTGAACATCCGGGAGTGCGTGAGTACTATCAACGTCGGTTTCGCTATCTGTTAGTTGATGAATACCAGGATACCAATCGGGCCCAGAATGAACTGATCTCTATTCTGGCTGAGCCCGAGAAGAATATCTTTGTCGTCGGTGACTCGGATCAGTCGATCTACGGTTTCCGTGGAGCCGATCTAGGCAATATTATTGGTTTTTCGGAGCGCCTTCCGACGACGCGTACGATCGCACTCGAACAGAACTATCGCTCGACGAACGCGATTCTAGAACTCGCAAACACCCTGATCACACATAATGCTCTCCGGCACGACAAGACACTCTGGTCAGAACTTGGGCAAGGGGTACTGCCACTCTATTTTGTGGCCCAAGACGATCGCCAAGAGGCGGAGTTTGTGGTATCTCAGCTCGTGACGCTCCTCTCCAGTGGATCCAGCCTCCGTGACATTGCGGTGATCTACCGCACGAATGCCCAAAGCAGAGTTCTTGAAGAGGAACTCTCGAAGGGCGGCATCCCCTACCGTGTGGTCGGAGGGGTGCGTTTCTACGATCGTCGCGAGATCCGTGATATCTTGGCCTACCTGCGTATTTTGGTGAATCCGGATGATGACGTGGCACTTTTGCGCGTGATCAACACCCCGCATCGCGGCATTGGAGCCGGCACCCAAGAACAGCTCGCGGCTGCAGCACGTACCCGAAACGTCTCAATGCTGCATGCCTTGGAACTCTTCTCCACCGATGAGCTTGGACTCTCTTCGAGGGCCGCCAAGGCGTTGTCGCACTTCATGGAGTTGCTCGCCTATCTTCGCCAGCGGGTTCAAGAGGGGGCTCCGGCGCCGCTCGTGCTTGACGAGGTGATAGAACGTACCGAGTACGTCGATTTGATCAACGAGGAGGATCCACTGACGGCCGAGGGAAGGCTTGAGAACTTGGCGGAGCTGCGCCGAGTTGCTGGGGAAGCTGACTCGCTCGAGGCTTTCTTGGAGCAAACTGCCCTCTTTAGCGCTATTGATGCCGATCTTGATCAATCGAGCATGACCCTCATGACCGTGCACATGGCCAAGGGGCTTGAATTCCCAATCGTCTTTGTCGTAGGCCTTGAGGAGGGGATCTTCCCTCATATGCGATCGTTAACTTCCCCCAGCCAGATCGAGGAGGAGCGTCGTCTGCTCTACGTTGCGGTTACCCGGGCGAAGCAACGCCTGATGATCTCCTCTGCACGTCGACGGAGTTTTCAGGGGAGCGTGATCTACAATCCAGAGAGTCGCTTTATCACGGAGCTGCCCGATGGTGTCTATCGACGTTTGGAGTCGCTGGAGTACTCCCCCATCCCCGTACCAGAGCACCAACAACCACCACGGCCTGGACAGCCGGCTCCGTATCGAGTGGGAGACAGGGTTTTTCACGCCCGTTACGGCGAGGGTGAGGTGCGGGCGATCCGGGAACGCTCGGTTGATCGTGAAGTCGTCGTCTACTTCGATGCCGCAGGTGAGCGTGTCTTTTTTGGATCGATGGCCAAACTGAAGTTGGTGTAGGCTCCAAACCAAGGACCTGAGTCGTGCCTCGGTGACGGGCTGGGTCATCTAGAGGTACGCATCGCTGCGTGCTTTGGTCTCGTGCAGAGCCGGCCGATGCGTGGCCAAGGACTCCGCAAACGATGCGGATCTCTCGCTCATCCCTTGGAAATCCGCTTTAGTACCGCCAAGCGGCGCCGATAGAGTGAGGACAGACAAGGTAGGCCAATAGTTGGTGCCACTTGTTGGCAGGAATGCACGCGTGATAGCGTCTCCCTGGCTGGAGGAAGACGAGGCTTCGTCTACTTCCCAGCGAGGCGTCGATACGAAAGAGGCCCTGTCCACACGTGGCCGGATGCAGGAGCAGATGGCATGAGTGCAGGACGTACTTACCGTGTACTTGGGAGACTGTGCGGCGTTGATGTGAGCAATAACATTGCCCGGATCTCAACCCTCGCTGAGACGGTGAACGAGTATCGCATACGAAGTTTTCGACGGCATCCGACCGCCATCAGTGTGCTCGCGGTGCTCGCGGTGCTCTCGTCGTTGTTGTGGGTCTACTGGATCCTAACGCACCTGTTGCACGGCACGAATATCTTCTTGGCGATTGGCCTGGTTATTGTTCAGGCGTATGCAATTGTCTCACTGATGCTTTCGTTGACCTATCGACTGGCTGCCCGGAGACGGAGGGATCCGGTCCTACATCCTCCTCGACACTGGCCCACGATCGACGTCTTTATCACCACCTATGACGAAGAACCGGAATTGTTGTTCCCGACCATTGTGAGTGCGAAGGAGCTGGACGGGGAGCACAAGGTCTGGGTGCTCGATGATGGTAGACGCGAGAGTGTCGGTGAGCTTGCACGTTCACTGGGAGTGGGTTACCTGACTCGTCCGGATAACTCTCACGCAAAGGCTGGCAACATCAATCATGCGCTGGAGATGACCGACGGGGAGCTGATTCTCACGCTCGACGCTGATCATGTGGTGTTACCCTCCATGCTCACCGATCTCGTCGGGCTCTTCGACGACGCTTCGGTCGCCCTTGTCCAGACGCCGCACGAGTTTGCCAATACTGACTCGGTCCAGCACTACTCACGTTTTCGCCACGAGCAATCACTCTTCTTTCGTGTACTCATGGAGAGCAAGGATGAGATGAACGCCGCCTTCTGGTGTGGTTCTGCGGCGATCTTGCGCAGGTCGGCGCTCCTCGAAATCGGTGGAGTCGCCGTTGAGACGGTGGCAGAGGATTATCATACCTCAATCAAGCTGATCAAGAAGGGCTGGACGACCCGGTATGTCAACACCACCTACGTATTGGGGATGGCGCCAGGTGATCTGAACTCCTATCTGATTCAACGAGATCGATGGGCGAGAGGGAATCTTTCGGTGCTTCGTTCCGTCGACAATCCACTGATCGCCAAGGGACTCTCTCTCAAACAGCGAATCGCCTTCTCGGAAAGTCTGTTTGCCTATGGATCTGGTGTGATGCGCCTTCTCCTGTTGTTGGTGCTGGTGTTGACCCTTACCACGGGCCAGATTCCCATCTCCGCAACGGTTGATGATCTTGTGTTTTTGTGGTTGCCGGCCTTCTTGCTCAACGAGTTTGTCTTCTCCTTGCTCGCTCAGGGGTACTCACTCAATCCTGAGTTTCTGCACTTTGAAACCCTGACGATGGAGATCTTTACTAAAGCTTGGAAGGCAGTAATTTTTCGGAAGACCAATCGCTCCTTCAAAGTCACGCCGAAGACGACGAAGGACACAGGTGGTATCTCGGCGCTCTACCAACTCAAATGGGTAATCGCTATCACCTGCCTACTCGTCGTTGGGGTGGTGGGGCAATTCACAGGCTTCGTTCCACGCCTGCCCGGTCTTGCTGATTGGCTGGTGCCCCTTTTGGCAATTATCGAGATTCGACGGATGCTTCGTACGATGTTGTTGGTGAGCGGGCGCCGCCAGCAGCGCTTTCATTATCGTGTCGATTGTTTAGTGCCATGTGAACTCCTGCTCACCGAACCTCAGACTGCCAAGGTCGACGGCACGGTGGTGAATGTGAGTTTGGCCGGCGCCGGCGTTGTGGCCAATACCGAGCTGTCGGTCGCACCAGGTACACAGGTAGTGGTGGTTATGCGCTTTGATGGCGATAGCGTCCAGTGTGCCGGTGAGGTGCGTTCGATAAAGGCTAGGACACTGGGGATCCTGTTCACTGACCTCTCCGTTGACGATCGTTATAAGATCGTGCAGTATACCTACGCTAATGACTTTCGTTCGCTGCTGATCGACTCCTCTCAAGGTGACATCGGCAAGGCGGCGTTCGCTGAACTCCAAAACGAGGACCCTCCACTACACATCTTGGCGCCCCTGTCAGACTCCGAGAAGGTGAAGGATATCGCTGGATAACCTGTCGGGGTCGTGAACGGGTGGTTTAGTCAGGTATCGCCATCTATTGGTGTTGGAGGGCCACTCTGACAGGGCTCCAACAACATACCTATCTTGGCAACCTATCGCGGAAGCATGGCTTGTGTCCAAGGCGACAGCTGACCGTTGCGGCGATACCATTGTACCTCTTCGCCGACATTGTCCATGGGTGAAGAGTCTTTTGACCCTAGATCATCGATAATCGACGAACTACGATTATAGGTATGGAACGAGTCGAATCTGGCACTACTTACACAGGAACGGAAGGGTTGCCTCGCGTCGATCCAGGATGGCTTGCACGCCTGAGCCCTGGTTGGTTTGGAGCAGTGATGGGCACCGGTATCATTGCCGTGATCGCTGCGGAGGATCCGGGCCATATCGCAAGCCTCAATGCAAGTATGCGTGACACGGCCTATGCTGTTGCAGCACTCGCCGCACTTCTGGCGGTGCTGCTGATTGTTCCATATCTGCTTCGATGGATCATCTATCCGGCGCGCTCATGGGCGAGTCTCAAAGATCCACAGAGTGGACCGTTGCACGGCACAGTGCCAGGCGGAGTGCTCGTCCTTTCGGTCGTCGCAGCCGCGGTTGGTCCGCGCGTACTATCATCGGGTGCAACCGCCACTTTGATTGAGGTCCTCGACGGTGTTGGTATCCCGTTGGCCTTGGTAATTAGCATCCTCTTTGCGTATCTTCTGTTCACGCTCGATCATCATGATCGCCAGGAGGTAAATGGAGGTTGGTTTATTCCTCCGGTTGTTACGATCATCGTACCTGTGGTCCTCATCCCGCTCATGCGACTCGTGGGTGCCTCGGGGGCTCGGCTGCTGCTCTTTACGAGCTACTCCTTCCTCGGTGTGGGACTGATTTTGTTTGTGCTCGTCCTGGCGATGTTGCACGATCGTATGGTTACGCAACCGCTGCCAGCGGCGACGATGGCGCCGTCCCTCTGGATCGTGCTGGGCCCGGCAGGGGTTGGAGCGGCTGCTTTGTTGGATCTAGCGCACGTCGCACGGATGGTGCTTGGTCCCGCCGCCCAGGCTATCGGCCCTCTTTCCATGATTGGAGCCACGCTTCTCTGGGGATTCGGCGGTTGGTCACTTCTCGTGGCTTTGGCCCTGCTCGGGCGGTATCTCCGCCAAGGAGGCATTCCCTATGGAGTAGGGTGGTGGGGTTTTACCTTCCCGGTGGGGGCGTTGACCGTCGCGACTGTCTCGCTCGGAAAGATCTGGACATTGCCCATCATCGGTGATGTGGCGTTCGCCTTGTTCGTGTTGCTGGTGGTGCTCTGGTTGGGAGTGAGCGCTTCGACGCTTGGCTCTCTGCTCGGAGGACGTCGACAACTTCCCGCAACGATCGCTGCCCCTTCATCAACGAAGTGAAGCACCGCTGTGTGCAATTACTAGATCGCACAGGTCTCTCGATTGAGGGATAGCTCGGGGCCGATTCGCTCGGCGTCTCTGCGACCGATGGCTTGGCACGATTGACCTCGGGGGCGTTCTCTGTTTGCGCGTACGTGTGTGGTGCAGGGTGCATTCGTCCATAGCCTGCCATTGTCGACCAACGACCTACGTCCATGGGGTCGTTCGCCGAGCTTCGGGCATTTGGGTGACGAGGCTGCACGTGTCGTATCCGGTGAGGGTGGTGCACCGTAATCTCATCTCGTCGCCGGAGCACAACTCCTATCTGCGAGGCGTGGGGCAGCCGCTGGCGTGGGTCACCAACTCGCCTATCGGTAGCGAGGAGTTCCATCGCTGCAGTCGTTGGATCACTCGCGCCGTTTCCAGAGTTCTTCGAGAACGGATCTGTGGAGGAGACCCACCTTACAGAGCACATGTTCTGTCGTAAAGCTACGACTCGGAAGCGTGTTCAGGTGGAGATCGGCAGCGGTAAGGAGAACCTCCGGTACGATCTCGTCATACCGATGGAACGCGTTCTCGAGCCACCCCTCGCGGTGCCGTCGGTGGCAATGACGGTTGAGTCAATTGAGGGTATCGACATTCGGAGTCTGCTCGCCAGCTCTGAAGCGATTGCGTTCTTGTTGCACGATCGTTGGTTTGTGGTCAATGTGTCGTGTCCACTGAAACGGCATCAGGTGCAGGCCGTGTCGCGGTGGCATGTCTTCGGCGAACCAGGTACATGCTCAGTACTACCAGCACGAATACAACTGCGACGTCGATAACACGTGGCGTCAGAACGGTCGAGCCCTGCGCGAGATTACGCATGTTGATCAGGTCGATCATCGCTCCCTTGGTGTCCAGACTCAACCCGACCAGGCACTGGGTTCGCGACGGGCAGGAGATCGTGCTAATAAAACCTATCGGATGATTGACCAAGCCCTGTCCCCGCAGGAGCGTGACCCGACTCCAACTCGCGCCTCCGTTGGAGGAACCGAGTAGGACAGCGGGGCCTATACCGGCAAAACCTGTAGCAAGGCATCTACGTACTGTGGAGCATGAAATTTGGTTCAGGAGTACATGGTGGCTGACCAACCCGAGTCCACTTGGGAGCGTGACCCGACTCCAACTCACGCCTCCGTTGGTCGAACGAAGAAGAACCGCACCCTTGGTACCGTTGCCCACCACCAGGCACTGGTTCTGCGACGGGCAGGTGATCGTGTTAATAAAACCTATCGAATGATCGACCAAGCCCTGTCCACTTGGGAGCGTGACCCGACTCCAACTCGC
>NZ_DAHVNP010000049.1 GCF_027319265.1 Ferrimicrobium sp.
CAAAACTTTGCGTCTATGTCCATTGAGAGCGGAGCCAACTTCGGTTACTACGCGATCTACCGAATACCCATGTTCAGTAGCGAAAGCTAGTACTCGTGCCACTTGTCTGTCTAGGTCTTGTTTTTGGTCAGAGGAGGATACTCGCGCATAGCCCAGTGACGATCCGTGTTGTGGATCTTCCGATGCTAAATCTCGGACCAGGATGAGCTGGCCAACCTTGGGTGCTTGGACGGGCATCTTTCCGGTCCGATACCATCTATATGCTGTCAGAGGATGTCTACCCTGGGACAGCGCCCAATCAGCCGAGCAAGAATAGCCAATATTAATCGTCATAGTACATCTCTCTGACAACTGTTGGAACCCTTGTAGCATGGTCGATGAATCCACGGCAATAGGAGCATTGAGATGAACCCGAGCGACAGGTCAGACCGCGACGCTTACCTTGAGGAGATTGAGGAGGGTCTTCGATCGATGATTCGTTGGAGCCGCCGGCACTCATCACAGTTGGCTCACGATCTCTATCAAGGCCTAGACCTCACCGCGCTCACCATACTGGCAGCCCTTGCCGACCACCCCGGATCACGATTGACCAGTCTTGCAGAGTCACTCAAACTAGACCTGCCTAACGCCAGCCGTCAGACCTCGCTCCTTGAGGCTGCCAAGCTCGTTGAGAAAGCCACTGACCCAAATGATCGACGTTCGACTCTACTATCCCTTAGTCCCCAGGGCCAGAAAGTTCTTCACCAGGCACGCCGTGACTCAACCGACTTCATGCACCGTATCTACCAGGATTGGGACACCTCAGAACTTGCCCACTTCGCCACGATGATCACCAGGACCATTGAGACCATCAATTCGATCAACAGTCCGTTAACAGATCACCACTCCTAGAAACCACATCCCACGATCGTCCCGCACTCACCGCCAAGCATGGCGACTAAGGAGCCGTAATCTTGCCGGTGAGTGCGACCAAAAACAGAGGATGGGTGTCGTATGACACCCATCCTCTCCATCATGAGACAAACTGTCTCGGAACTCAGTCTTGCTGTGGAGCGAGGCGATCGGCCGCTTCCCGTACAATCTTCTCGGCATGACGTGCGATGTCGTCCTCGCCAGAGACATCCTCCATTGAACGATTTGCCGGCTCGGGAAGCACAAGCGTGATCAAGAATCCGATCACCGCCATTCCAAAGGAGAAGTCGAGCGCCCCCGCCACCCCCAAGTGGCTCTTGATAATCGGGAAGAGGTAGACGCCCAAGAAAGCGCCGAACTTCGCGATACCTGCGGAGAGGCCATGACCGGTGGAGCGTACGCTCGTCGGATAGACCTCACCTGCCAGCACAAAGGTCGTCTCGTTTGGTCCGAACTCGGCGAAGAAGTAGCTCACACCAAAGAGCAAGAGGAACGGCAGGATCAACGTGGTGATGTTGGGAATGACCCCGATCGCCAGGAAGGCGAGCCCCATGAAGAGGAAGCCAATGAGCTGCAGTCGCTTATGCCCGATCCTGTCCATGAACATGGCCGCCAGATAGTATCCGGGTACCGCTGCGACGCTAAAGACGATCAGCTGAAGCGCGATCGCCTCGGTGAGCACATGCGCTCCGGTGCCACCAAGGACACTCTTGACGATCAGAGGAGCCGAAACCGAGTTCCCATAGTAGGCATAGTCAAAGACGAACCAGGAACCAGCCGTACCCAACAGATAGAGCAGGTAACGCCGATTGGACAGGAACGCCCCAAGGCTCATGCGCGCTGGCTTGTCATTCGCCCGAGATACGACAAGCTCTCCACCTGAGAATGAGGCCAGATCCCTCGCCGCAGTGGTGTTGTCTCCACGCACCCGCGAGCTATAGCGGGGGGATTCGGGCATTTTGCGTCGCAGGTAGACAACGGCGAGTGCGGGGACAGCGCCCAACCCGAGCATCAGTCTCCATGCGATATCGGCGTTCACATTCGCCGAGAGCAGCGCCAGCGCCACCACGTAACCGGCCACGGTTCCAAGGGCCTGCATGGCGAACACCAAGCCGACCAACTTGCCTCGCGACTTCGTATTCGAGTACTCGCTCATCAGTACTGCCGACATTGGATAGTCACCGCCAACACCGATTCCGAGGATAAATCGGAAGATCAGGAGCCAGATAAAACTTGGCGAGAAGGCAGAGAGTATGGCCCCAACGACCATCAGCCCAGCCTCGAGGCCATAGACCTTTTTACGACCTAACCTGTCGGAGAGTCGCCCAAAGATAATCGCACCAAAGAACGCCGACAACAGGGTGATCGAGTTGATCAGGCCCGTCTCAGAGGCGCTCAGCCCCCACTGCTTTGCAATGAGCGTCGTGGCGGTGCCGATGATAAAGAGGTCATAGGCATCCGTGAAGAAGCCCATGCCCGCGACAAAAATCGCTCGTGTGTGAAACCTTGATAGAGGAGCATTGTTCAACGCATCTGAGATGGATTGATTACCGTCGCTCATCGCATACCTTTCTGTCTAAGCCAACCCCCTCGGCATTCGAGCCGGAGTTACTACCAGTGTGCCCGCCCTCAGTTGACGCTGTGCGACGATTACGCAACCGGCAAGGGAACTTCAGGTAAACACTGCGTAAACACGCTTTGGATCGGTCGGGCGGACATCGATCGACGACTCCTCGCAGCCCGTCATGAGGGTTCGATGGCCCGCAACCTGGTGAAGAATTCAAGCGTTATTTCGGCGTTGTTCATCGAGAACAGATGGATGCCCCGAACTCCGTCGGCGATCGCCATTTGGGCGATCGTGATCGCCGTCTCGAGCGCCTGTGACTGGAATACTGCAGAATCGTCAACACCGGAGTCGGGCACCACGGCCGCCCCGTCAGGGGGTGCAATCCCCGCCATCTCCGCCATCCGCTGAAGTTGCTTTGATGAAGATGGGACCATGAGGCCCGGGATGACCGGAGTCGTCACACCCCGCTCAATCATCGCCAAACGCAGGTGAGCGAAGGAGGGATACGCAAAGAAAAACTGCGTCAGCCCTAGGTCAGCGTGAGCCAGCTTCTGCGCTGCAAATTCTCGATCGCTCAGCAGATCGACGGCATCGGGATGGCCATCTGGATGCAGTGCCACCGCGACCGGCAGGTCACTCTCCTGATGGATCAGTTCAACGAGTTCACTCGCGTAGTGGAGCTCTCCAAGAGGGAGATCCACAGCGCCTTCGAGTGGTGGGTCACCGCGTAAGGCAAGGATGCCACATGCACCAAGAGCAACGTAACGATGGATAAGCTCGACGAGCTCATCTCGGGTATTCCCAAGACAGGCCAGGTGGGCGACGACCGCAAACCCCTCTCCAACAAGCTCTTCGATGAGTGCAATTGTGCGCTCTCGTGAGGAGCCCATGGCACCATAGGTGACGGTGACAAAATCCGGTTGCACCGTCTTTAGGACGAGCAGAAGTTCCCGAAGTCGAGCCCGCTGGGTCGCACTCCGCGCTGGCCATACCTCGATCGAGTGAATCAGGCTCCTGCGACTTGCAAAACGCTCAGCCTTGACCAAGTGTTGCCTCTGCCGCACTCACCGCGTTAGCAAGGAGCATCGCCCGTGTCATAGGCCCCACACCTCCAAGACGTGGCGTCATCCAGCCAGCCACCTCTGCGACCTTCGCATCCACATCCGAGAGAAGCTTGCGTCCTTCGAAAGTGGTGCCCGCACCCACCACCACCGTCCCTGGGCGAACCATCTCTGTGGTGATGATACCGGGAGAGCCAGCTGCCGCGATGATAACGTCAGCTCCCTGTGTATAGCTCGCCAGGGAGGCTACCCTTGAGTGGACCACCGTCACCGCCGCATTGAGACCGGGCCGGTTCAGGGTCAAGAGAAGCGCGAGTGGCCGCCCGATGGTGATCCCCCTCCCTACGATCACCACATGCTTCCCGGTCAGGTCAAGACCGTGTAGTCGCAAGAGTTCGACGATACCCGCAGGAGTGCAAGCAATCACCCTGGGTTCCCCGAGGGCCAAGAGGCCAAGATTCACCGGGTGCAAGCCATCGACATCCTTCACTGGAGCAACGGCCGCCAACACCGCCTCTTGGTCGAGATGTGAGGGGAGCGGCAGCTGGATAAGGTACGAATGGACACGGTGATCCCCGTTGAGCTCATCGATTTTGGCAAGTAACTCCTCCATCGTGACACCGGCATCAAGGCGGTGATCGTAGGAGGTGATGCCGAGCTCCTCACAGTCGGCGTGCTTCATAGCGACATACCTCGCACTCGGCGCATCATCGCCGACGAGAACAGTGGCTAAGCCCACCGTTATTCCGTGCGTACCGAGTACCCGAATACGGTCGCGGAGACCCTCTTTCACCTGTTCAGAGGCCCAATTGCCATCCAGTATCCTTGCTGTCATCGATGTTCCTTTGCTCACAATGTTTTCATCTCTCGTATCGACGTGAATGATGCAAACGTACTAGTGTCGAAAATGGCGACGTGGCGCAAAGTAGAAGGCGATCCCTGCTCGCTCGGCGATCGCAGCGATCTCGTCATCCTTGACCGAACCCGACGGGGCGACGATCGTCGTCACCCCAGCGTCGATTAACGTCTCGAGTCCGTCAGGAAAGGGGAAAAAAGCATCTGAGGCGGCTGCCCCACCATGAGCTTTACTACCCGCCTTTGTGACTGCAATCTTGCTGGCATCGACCCGCGACGGCTGACCCTGGCCCACTCCCACTGCTGACTGACCCTTGACAATGGTGACTGTGTTCGAGGCACCGGCTTGCGCAACAGCGATAGCCAACCATGCATCGGCGAGCTCCGAAGGCGACGCCTCCTTGGATGTGACCAGCCTGAGTTCCTCTGTCGACTCCAACTCGTCAGCGGGTTGGACCAAATACCCTCCAGCCACTGACCGGATCCCAAGTGTCGATGGCGCTCCTGGGAAAAGAACGATACGACTTCGACGTCGCTTGGCAAGGATCAGCTCCTCCGCATGATCGAGCACACCAGGTGCGACGAGTACATCAAACTTTGGACGCTCCAACATCGCCTGAGCAAGCTCATCCGTCAATGGACGGTTGATGGCGACTACCCCACCAAAGGCCGACAGTGGGTCACCCTCAAAGGCTTCGATGTAGGCGTCGACAATGGTCCCACGACGGGCTACGCCACAAGGACCCCCGTGCTTGACGATCACACAGGCAGGGTCAGACCCAAGACGCTCGAGCAAACGCTGCGCGGCATCGGCGTCAAAGATGTTGAGGTAGGAGGGTGCTTCGGTCCCCAGCCATTGCGCGTTACCCCAACCCTCTTGCACGCCATCATCCACATAGAACGCCCCGGATTGATGTGGATTTTCGCCATAGCGGAGTTCCATCGCCCGTCGCAGATGCAGCACCTTATGTATCGACAACACCGCGGTGTCATCTTCGAGCCAGTTGGCGACTCGAGCATCATAGGCAGACACATAGGCGAACGCCTTCGCCGCGAGTTGTCGACGATCATCAAGGTTGGTTCCCTCGGCCAAGCGCTCGAGCAGCCAGCCGTAGTCATCGGGATCAACAACGACCGTCACGGATGCGAAATTCTTCGCTCCGGCTCTCACGAGTGCGGGGCCTCCAATATCGATGAG
Organism: Ferrimicrobium sp.; assembly: GCF_027319265.1. Lineage (NCBI taxonomy): Bacteria > Bacillati > Actinomycetota > Acidimicrobiia > Acidimicrobiales > Acidimicrobiaceae > Ferrimicrobium > Ferrimicrobium sp. Next base: position 5,594 of record NZ_DAHVNP010000049.1, read on the forward strand.
TTCAACACTTGGATCTGCATCGAAGGGATAGAGGTTGACCACCACAAGGTCAATAGGTGACCATCTCTGCGACCGCAACTCGTCGAGGTGCTCCTCCTTAGAACGATCCGCCAGGATCGGCCCATGAATAGCGGGGTGGAGGGTCTTGACACGCCCGTCAAAGAGCGAGGGGAAGCCGGTGAGGTCCTCAACCTTGGTGTGTTCGATACCGAGTTGTCTCAGCGCTTCGGCGGTGCCTCCGCTCGCAATGATCGAGTAGCCAGCCTCCAGAAGCGCTGGAGCCAGCACCTCAATGCCTGTCTTGTCATAGAGTGAGATTAGGGCCTGCATCGCTGCACCTCCTGTTCGAGTTCGTTACGAAAACCATGCTGGAGCCACCACGCGGTCCTTGGAACCGCCCAGCGCTGCGCCGCCACCACCACTGAGGGGTACAACCATCGTTCCACCGACTTAATGCGGTCATGGAGCGAGGAAAGGTCATCCTCTGGCTGGATGCGCACGGGCTCTTGGGCGAGGATCGGCCCCGCATCTACCTCTGGAACCACCAGATGCACGGTCGTGCCTGTCACCTTGACGCCGGTCGCCAGTGCCTGCTCGACCGCGTGCCAACCTGGGAAACTCGGCAACAATGATGGATGGGTATTCAGGATTGCGCCTTCGAATTGTTGCAGGACCGATCCACTGAGAATCGTTCCAAATCCCGCGAGCACCACCAGATCGATGCCAGACCCAGTCAACGAGGCTTTCAGCGCATCGCTATACCGCTCGCGAGCAAATCCACCCTCGTCGCCAAAAAAGGTCTTCCTGTCGAGCAACAGCGCCTCTATCCCCATCGACTCAGCCACCCCAAGACCACGACACGAGCGGTCGGCGAGCACGAGTGCTGGTGTCACGCCTCGCTGAAGGATCGCCTCCATGATCGAACCCACACCAGAGACAAGAACCGCTACACGCACGCCGACAGGCTACCCGATTTGGGTGCTAGAGCCCTTCAACAATCTCGACCATTCGGTCACCGGCCTCAGTTGGGTTCACCGCAACCACGACTCCCGCCTCTCGAAGCGCATCCATCTTGCCCTGCGCGGTACCTTGGCCACCAGAGACGATGGCTCCCGCATGGCCCATCTTACGACCAGGAGGGGCGGTCACGCCAGCGACGTAGGCGACAACCGGCTTGGTGACGTGCTCCTTGATGAACGCCGCCGCCTTCTCCTCCTCCTCGCCGCCGATCTCGCCGATCATCAGCACTGCCTTGGTCTCAGGATCGGCCTCAAAGGCGGCAAGGCAATCGATGAAGTTGGTGCCCGGCACCGGGTCGCCACCGATCCCTACACAGGTCGTCTGGCCGACCCCTTTTTGACTGAGCTCGTAGAGTGCCTGATAGGTCAGTGTTCCTGAACGGGAAACGATTCCCACCGGTCCCCCGGCAAGGGCAATGTCCCCCGAGGTAATCCCGATATTGCAGCGTCCGGGCGAGATAATACCTGGGCAGTTTGGCCCCAGGAGCCGGGTTCCAGGATAGTTGCGCCGCAACACGCTCGCCACCATCGCTTCGTCCTTTGCCGGAATGAACTCGGTGATGCACACCACGAAGGCGATACCAGCAGCGGCGGCCTCAATGATGGCATCAGCCGCGAAGCGAGGAGGTACTACAATAAAGCTCGCGGTAGCGCCAGTTGCAGCTGCAGCCTCCTTCACTGAATCAAAGATCGGGATCCCATCCACGTCGGTCCCGGCCTTGCCCGGCGTCACTCCAGCGACAACCTTGGTGCCATAATCACGGTTACGCAAACCATGGAAGCGGCCCTGGTTGCCGGTCAAGCCCTGCACGATCACCTTGGTGTTTTCATCGACAAAAATGCTCATCGTTTGCCCTTCTTTGCAAGCTCAACTGCGATAGCGGCCGCTCCAACCATCGTCTCTTCTACGCGAATTTGATCCGACAGAAGTGTGCGGAGAATTTCATGGCCCTCTCGCGCATTCGTCCCATCCAATCTGATCACCATCGGAAACGTCAGGTTGACCCGACCAAGGGCCTCCTGAATGCCCTTGGCTACCTCATCACAACGAGTAATACCCCCGAAAATGTTGACGAACACCGCTTGTACGTTCTCGTCGGTGTTGATCACCTCGAGTGCGTTCGCCATGGCATCAGCACCTGCACCGCCCCCGAGGTCAAGAAAGTTCGCTGCACGCCCACCCGCTTGACTCACGACATCCAAGGTCGCCATCGCGAGTCCAGCACCATTGGCGATAATGCCGACGGTGCCATCGAGACCGATATAGTTCAATCCTTTCGAGCGCGCAAGCGCCTCCCGACCATCGAGCTCCATATCCGCACGATAGGCCTCCCATTCTGGATGGCGATAACTCGCACTATCGTCAAGGGTGACCTTCGCATCCAGCGCGTGAACCTTTCCGTCGGTCTTGATGATCAGCGGATTGACTTCGACGAGATCTGCATCGCCTTCAACAAAGGCCTGGTAGAGCTGGAGCAACACCTTGGCAACCCCTGGACGGGATGGTTCGTCGATGCCAGCATCCACAACAACACGAGCAGCCTCTGCGTCGGTCAAACCCTCGAGCGGATCGATATGCACCCGCGCAATCGCGTCTGGATTGGTCTTGGCTACCTCTTCGATCTCTACACCGCCCTCTGAGGAGAGCAGGCAAAGATACTGCTTGACCCCGCGATCAAGCGTAAAGCTAACGTAATACTCCTTTGCGATATCGGAGGCATGCTCAACCCACACCTTGTGCACGGTATGGCCCTTGATATCCATGCCGAGAATCGCCGTCGCCACGTCACGTGCCTCAGCCTCATCGCGAACCAGCTTCACGCCACCAGCCTTACCACGACCGCCCACTTGGACCTGTGCCTTGACCACCGCTGGAAAACCAACCTTGCGAGCGGCATCGACCGCCGCCTCGGGATCCCTCACAAGGACTCCTGTGGACGTTGGCACGCCATAACGTGCAAAGAAATCTTTACCCTGATATTCGAATAGATCCACTACTCCCTACTTCCACTTATCATCTCATCCCAACTTTCTCATCTTTATGCCAGCCATCACACCTAGTTCCATCAGGGGCGTGCGTCCACATCGGCCCTTTGCGCGCCGTTTAGACAGATAGCTCCCTTGCGTCAAGCGTCGACTCGAGCCAATCGCAGATAGCCGTCAAGGAGGACCCAGGGGTAAAAACTTGTGCCACCCCCATCTCGTGCAATATAGGGATGTCGCTATCGGGGATGATGCCTCCGACAACGAGCAACACTCCATCTCGGCCGCGCTCTCGTAGGCCGTCGATCAACTTCGGAACAAGGGTGAGATGGGCGCCCGACAGCAGCGAGACACCGACCGCATCGGCATCCTCTTGGACCACGGTCTCTACGATCTGTTCGACCGTCTGATGCAACCCGGTATAGATCACCTCAAAGCCAGCGTCTCGTAACGCGCGCGCGACAACTTTGGCACCGCGATCATGTCCGTCTAGACCTGGCTTCGCAACAACAACTCGATAGGGTCTCTCCACTAGGCGAATCTTACCGTAGTTCTTGCTCGTCCGCTAACCAGGCAGCTCAAAGTATATGAACTGTCACTCTACCGACGTCCACAACACCGCCATCATGAGGCCGCCACCATCTGCCCAAGCAAGCCACAGCCACCAGGGAACGGAACACATCGATCCACGCCCGCCCACCGTGGCCGGCATCTCACCAGAACGTTACCAAGGACGGACCTGGGTTAGGCGAGGAGACGTGACCCCCGCTCACTCACAAAACCACACCGATCGAGATAACCAAGCCGCTCCTCTAGGGCTTGCAACCAAGCGGACTTGTCCCGCTCGAACTTTGTTCGATCGCCCTCCTCAAAGTCATGCTCCATCTCGCTGAAGGCCAAATCCTCAGCGTCAAGCAGGCGACGATAGCGGACCAATAGGTTATCATCGATGCAGTGTTCGATCACGACTCCCCCTTCGAGATTCGGATGAGTCTACGATAGCACAGCTCGTTGCGCTGAAGGAGTAAAAACGGCACAACCCTTCACCCCAACGGCATTGGCCGACTGATCCACCGCACGCATGGAACGCAACACCGAGGTGCGGTGACTCTTGTGGCCGCGCAGGTACTTCGACCAGGCAATAGCAAGATCGGACCAACGAGCAGCAACGGTATTGGCGAGAGGGACGTTCCTGGTCTCCGAGGCAAGCACACTAAAGGCGGAGGCGCCTTGACTGAGCTTGGTATTCAACAGAGCTCCGGCGTTCTTCTCAAGACCGACGACACTGACGCCATCAAAGACACTCTCACACACGTGATCTGCAGCATGTCGATAGCTGGCAAGACTCTGGATCTTGGGACTGGATGAGCCCCCCATGCTAAAGACGATGAGTTGGGCGATAATACCACCGAACAGGAGTACAACGATCAGCAGGCTCACCACTCTGACGAGGCGCCGATGCCGGTGAACTGGCTGAAGAAAGGCGACCTCAGGAGTCGGCAACTCTCTGACGAAGTTCGTAAAACTCGGTCGCTGACGGACCGACGTCGTCCAAGCTTGACCGTCAAAGTAACGGAGTCGACCTTCTCCTTGTGGATACCATCCAGGTCGCATGGGTGGACGGATCTCTCGGCGGCTACCTAGCATGACTTACCCCCTCGCGGCAACCGCCTCGCGCAGGAGCCTCGACTGCTCTTGGAGCAGAGAAGCACCCTTGAGAATACGGATCTCGCCCTCGCGCAGCAACGCATCAACCGTTAGCGTACTCCCTCGTGGCGCAAGAATCTCTACGGTCGACTCAGGAGCGGTCTGTCCAGGATCCAAAGGGGAGAGCTCGACGACTGACGCATCCTTACGTAAGCCCAGAACTCTGTCGACATCGGCCATCGACGAACGGAGCACCAGGAACAACACTACGTCAGCGTCACCACTTGCACGCTGATCCTGAGGCACCCGCGGACGGTCAGGATCGGTCATAAAGAATTGCTCTCTTCACCTCTTCAATCGCCTCCGTGACCTTGATCCCCCGCGGACACGCCTCCGTGCAGTTAAAGGAGGTCCGGCAGCGCCATACTCCACTCTTTTGGTTGAGAATATCAAGACGCTCGTTCTTGGCCTGATCACGGGAGTCGAAGATAAATCGATGCGCATTCACAATGGCCGCAGGACCGATATAGGTTCCATTCGCCCAGTAGACGGGGCACGAGGTGGAACAGGCCCCACAGAGGATGCACTTGGTGGTATCGTCAAAGCGCGCACGGTCCTCGGGGGATTGATAGCGTTCCTTGTAGCCAGGATCGTCATTGGCGATGAGATAAGGAAGGACGCTACGATACTGGGCGAAGAACGGCTCCATATCGACGACGAGGTCCTTGATCACCGGCAGGCCGCGAACCGGCTCGATGACCAGATCTGTGCCGATCGTCGAGATCAGGTTCACACACCCCAAACGATTCTCGCCGTTAATCATCATCGCGTCAGATCCACAGACCCCGTGAGCGCAACTGCGCCGAAAGCTCAGAGTGCCATCGATCGTGTTCTTCACCGCGATCAACGCATTGAGCACTGTATCTGAGTTCTTGAGCTTGAGGTCGTATTCACGCCAATGCGGACGCACGTCGGTTTCTGGGTTAAAACGTTTGATGGTCAGGTGGACATCCACCTCTTTGATCAGAGAGATCTCTTCTGCAGGTTGTACGGTCGTCGTCATTTAGTACTTTCTCTCCATCGGCTCATAGCGGCCCTGAACCACCGGCTTGTAGTCCAGGCTAATCGTGCCCGACTCATCCCGATAGGCGAGGGTATGCTTCATCCAGTTTGTATCGTCCCGAGTCGGGAAGTCGTCGCGCCAATGCGCACCTCGGCTCTCCTTGCGTGCATCTGCTCCCAAGACAAGAACCTCGGCGATATCAAGGAGACTGCCGAGTTCTAATGCCTCGGTGAGATCGTAGTTGAAGACCGAACCCTTATCATCGATGGTGACCTTCTCATAGCGGTCCCTGAGCTCGTGAATCACCCGCAGCACCTCCTGCAATGATTCGCCCGTCCGCACAACCGAGGCGTCGCGCATCATGGCCACTTGGAGCTCTCCTCGGATCGCGCCGACCTTCTCGCTACCGGTCGAGTTCATCATCATATCGATACGCTCTCGCGTCGGGTCGACGACCGATCGTGGAAGATCAGGGTGATCGACTCCCTGGACATACTCGACCATCGCTCGTCCGCCACGACGTCCAAAGACATTGATGTCAAGAAGAGAGTTCGTGCCCAGCCGGTTTGCTCCATGGACCGAAACACAGGCACACTCGCCCGCCGCATAGAGTCCGGGGAGTACCGTATTGTCTCCATCGATCACCACCTCACCATGGATGTTGGTGGGGATACCACCCATCGCATAATGGGCCGTCGGCTGGATAGGAATCGGGTCAGTCTTTGGCTCAAGCCCAAGATAGGTCCTCACGAAACCACTGATATCAGGGAGCTTCGCATCGATCTGTTCTGGTGGCAGATGGGTGAGATCGAGGTAGACGTAGTCCTTATCAGGGCCGGCCCCGCGTCCCTCCTTAATCTCGGTATGAATGGCTCTTGCCACCATATCACGGGGAGCTAGGTCTTTGACCGTAGGAGCAACACGCTCCATAAAACGCTCCCCGAGGCCATTGCGTAGGATCCCTCCTTCGCCTCGCGCGCCCTCCGTCAGGAGAATCCCGATGCCATAGATGCCGGTGGGGTGGAACTGATAGAACTCCATATCCTCTAACGGGATACCGCGATGGAACAGAACTCCTGGGCCGTCGCCGGTAAGGGTATGGGCATTCGAGGTGATCTGGAAGATACGCCCGTAGCCACCGGTCGCGAAGAGGACACCCTTGGAGATAAAGACGTGCAGATCGCCGGTTGCAAGCTCGTAGGCCACCACTCCAGCGGCACGACGCGAGGCGCCCTCGCCGTCAAAGAGCACATCAAAGACTTGGAACTCATTGAAGAAGTTCACGTCAGCGGCGACACACTGCTGATAGAGTGTCTGCAAAATCATATGACCAGTTCGGTCAGCCGCATAACAGGCCCTCCGAACCGGCGCTTCGCCGTGATTGCGCGTGTGCCCACCAAAACGGCGTTGGTCAATCCGACCCTCCGGAGTCCGGGAGAAGGGCAGGCCGAAGTGTTCCAGGTCGATCACGGCATCGATCGCCTCGCGACACATGATGTCGATGGCATCCTGATCGCCAAGGTAATCACCCCCCTTCACGGTATCGAAGGCGTGCCACTCCCAATAATCTTCCTCGACATTCGAGAGGGCCGCACACATGCCACCCTGCGCTGCTCCCGTATGGGAACGCGTGGGGTAGAGTTTGGTGATCACCGCGGTGCGCACCTTGCCAGCCGTTTCCAGGGCGGCCCGAAGGCCAGCGCCACCGGCACCTACGATAACTGCGTCATAACTGTGGTAGTGAACGTTCACACCTAACAGTTTTGCATGAAATCTGCGAGTTCATGAAATTTCGCGCGATTTCCCTCTAGCATTTTCCTATGGACTTCCCAACAAACCTCGGTGACCTGGTGGACAGTGGCTATAAGCCAAGAACCGTGCGAGAGGAGATCCGAGCGAACGTCTTTGCGAGGCTCCGGGCAAAGGCGCCAGTGATCGATGGATTATTTGGTTACCAGGACACCGTCCTGCCAGAGCTTGAGCGCGCACTTGTCATCGGACACGACATCATCTTCCTCGGTGAGCGGGGTCAAGGCAAGACCCGGATGATTCGAACGCTCTACGAACTGCTCGACGAATGGGTACCGGCGGTAGCGGGCTCTGCACTCAACGAGGATCCTCTCCGCCCGATCCTGCCAAGCACGAGAGATCGCCTCAAAGAAGAGGGGTCCAAAGCTCCGGTGACATGGATCAACAGAGCCGCACGCTTTAGCGAAAAGCTGGCCACCCCTGATACCACGATCGCCGACCTCATCGGCGAGGTTGACCCCATCAAAGTCGCAGAAGGGCGGTACCTCGGTGACACCGACACGATTCACTACGGGCTTGTCCCGCGCACCAATCGGGGCATCTTTGCCATCAACGAGCTTCCCGATCTTCCAGAACGCATTCAAGTCGGCCTGCTGAACGCTCTTGAGGAACGCGACATTCAGATCCGCGGCTACAAGATCGCCCTCCCCCTTGACATCCTCTTCGTCGCGTCGGCCAACCCGGAGGATTACACGAGCCGTGGGCGATTGATTACCCCCCTGAAGGACCGCTTCGGCACCCAGATCACAACGCACTACCCAGAGGTGGTCGAGGACGAGATCGCCATTATGACCAGTGAAGCCAGACTGCCATCCGATCTTGAGATCGTCTCGCCGCTACCGATCCTGCTGATCATCGCCACCATGGCACAGCTTGCCAGACACCATTCGAGCATCTCGCAGCATTCAGGGGTCTCAGTTCGTGCATCGATCGCGGCCTATGAGGCGGTCACCGCAGCCGCACTCGTACGATCGATTCGCAATCAAGAGTCGCCAGCGGCGCTCCGAGTGACCGACCTTGAGGCCGCCCTTCCAGCTTTTGTCGGGAAGATCGAGGTGGAGTCGCTCGACCCTCGGGAAGGCATCAAAATCGGCGCTGCCCTCCTGCGCCAAGCGATAGGCGCCGTGTTCACCCAATGCTACGGGAGCCAGGATGCGACTGCATTGGTCGAAGAGGTGAATCGATCACCACTCCAGATCGAAGCTGATCAGTCAGCCACTGCGTACCAGGCCCTACTGGCCAGCTATCCAGAACTCCTCGCCTTCGTCGGGTCCTCACCGACGAGCGAAGAACTCCCTTGCTATGTCGACCTTGTCCTTGAAGGTCTCGTCGCGATGAGACGGCTCTCGCGCCACACCTCCATTGACCGCACTACCTTCGGGTCGAGCCGTGCCTAAGCGTTATCGCTATCATGACTATGATCCCGCGCTCGACACGACGACCCAAGCCGATGAGATTCTGGATGCACTCGCCGACTCACTCACCTACCACGGCAATGTCTCTGAGGCGCTCCGGGAGTTGCTCGCACAGGGTTTTGGAGCGACACCGGGACTCGCAGAATTGCTGGAACGACTGCGAAGGCGTCGAGATGAGCTGCTTGCCCATTACGATCCCAACGGTCTCGTTGCGCAACTCAACACCGAACTCGATGCCATCATCAGCCAAGAACATACCACGCGTTCCGAGGCGTATGCTGCCACCGGTGACGAACAGCATCTCCTCTCGGGGCTTGAGCTCGATGCGCTCCCAGCGGGGCTCGGCGATCGCATCCGAGAACTGACCAACTACGAATTCCTTGATGAAAGGGCCAAGGAGCGTTTTGGTGACCTCGTCGAATCGCTCAGGTCCTCCATCCTGCGCGAACAGGTACAGCAACTGCGAGATGCGCTCACCACTGCCGATCCCGAGATGACGGCACAGATGATGAACGAGTTGGCGGAGCTGATAGAGCGCTTTCGCAACGGCGACGACGTCGAGGCCGACTTCACCAATTTTAAACAACAATACCCAGGTATAGCCGGTGATGACGAGGGGTTTGAAGACTTCTTGGCACGACTGGTGGAATCAGCAAGGTTGACGCAGTCTCTCCTGGGCTCGATGGATGCGGCGACCCGTGCAGAGCTCATGGACCTCATGTCCGCCCTCTCGGAGTCACCTCAGCTCGGCCAAGCGATGTCACGTCTTGGCTCCGCCCTTGGCTCCTGGACGAATGCCGACGCAGCGGGTTATGGCTTTCACGGGGAAGTTCCTCTTGGCCTTGGGGAGCTTGAGGAGGTCATGAGCACGCTTGGTCAACTCGACGAGCTCGAAGGTGCCCTGAAACAGGCCTCAAGCCCCGAGCGACTCTCTGAACTCGATAGCGCCCAACTTGAGGAGTTACTCGGTTCCGATGCTGCCGACGCCGTCAGTCGCCTCAAACAACTCGCTGACCAACTCAGTGACGCCGGGTTGATCAACCGCGATGGTGGAAAACTCGAGCTCACCGGCAACGCCATCAACAAGCTCGGCGACATCATCCTCCATCGGCTCTTTCCCGCGGGACAGGCGCGCCTCCTTGGCAATCATGAGTCACGACGGATCGGCCATCAGGGCACGGATCTGAGCGGCGAGACAAAGCCCTACGAATTTGGAGACCCGTTCCGACTCGCGCTACGCGATACCTTGACGAATGCCCTTTCACGGCAGGGTGGCGGAACCCCTCTGCAACTCGCTCCCGAGGACTTCACCGTCGAACTGACGGAGGAGCGGACACGTGCCGCCACCATGCTAGCGCTCGATCTGTCGCTCTCCATGCCATTGAACGACACCTTTCTCCCCGCCAAACAGGTCGCGCTCGCACTCTCTAACCTGATCCACTCCCGCTATCCACGGGACTACCTCGGTTATGTCGTCTTTTCCGAGGTGGCACGCGAGGTCGATCTTGCTCACCTGCCTAGCGCACAGTGGGACTACGTCTACGGCACCAACATCGAGCACGCACTACTCCTGTGCCGTGCACGATTACGACATCAACCAGGGTACCGACAGATCTTGTTGGTGACCGATGGAGAGCCAACCGCGCACATCGATCCTGATAGCCATGAGGTGTTCTTCGCATACCCACCTTCACCCGAGACGATCCAACGGACACTCGCTGAGGTCCTGCGGTGCACTCGAGAGGGGATCACAATCAATCTTTTCATTCTCAACCCAGATACCGGATTACGCAGCTTCGTCAACGATGTCCTAGCCATCAATCATGGACAGGCGTTTTACTCCTCAGGGACCACGCTCGGCTCGACGCTCGTGCAGGAGTACGTCGATGACAGAGTGAAACGAGCCAGTCGTCGCCCTTCTGCGTGACAGCACGATACCCCGTCCTCGCACCGGAGGACTTCTGAATGGCTCGAATGGTCGGGGGTACACAAAGCCTGCTAGCCTCAGAGACAAATGCAGATGATCCTCACCGAGCCTCCTTCGGGGAAGCAGTATCACCTGGCCTCCGAGGGGTACCACGCCGTCATTGTCGAAGTCGGTGGCGGTATCCGGTTCTTTGAACACCATGATCGGCCAGTCCTAGAATCCTATGATGAGAGTGCCATCTGTGACGGTGCTCATGGGGCACATCTCTTGCCATGGCCAAACCGCGTACTCGGTGGAAGGTATCGATTCAACGACCAGGAGTACCTGTTACCCTTAACTGAGGTCGAAGCCGGCAACGCGATACATGGTCTCCTACGTTGGCACGCCTTCGACGCCACACGACTCACACGGAGTTCTGCAACGTTGCAGACAACCCTGCACCCTGCGCCGTGGTATCCATTCCGTCTCTTCGTCCAATTGCATTACCAACTGTCGACCGAAGGACTCACGATCACCACCGAGGTGTCCAATCGTAGCTCCGAAGCCGCCCCATTTGCTCTCGGCCATCATCCCTACCTCTCTCCGGGCAGAGACCAGATCATCGATCGAGCGATCTTCTCAGCCACAGCCTCAAGCATCGAGAGTCTTGCCAACGATGAAGATGGCTCCACTGCAAATCTTGCGCTACCACGGCCCATTGGGGGGCGTGTTCTCGACACGACCTTCGCTGTTCACGCAACCGATCGTTCTGCAAGTTGGGCGCGTCTCCAGGGGACTGACGGTCGCACTGTCGAGCTTTGGGCAGACCAAAGCTATCGCTACCTCCAAGTCTTTACTGGCGATACACTACCGAGTTGGCGCCGTCGTCGAGCACTAGCGGTCGAACCGATGACCGCGCCACCCAACGCACTACAGAGCGGCCAGGATCTGCTAATCCTTGAACCGAAAGAGACACGTACAACACAATGGGGAGTTCAACTGCAATGACCACGACACCTACAACCACAGGCGGACACGACGACGATCAATCGGTGGAGGTCTTCGTCATCTTCGGCATCAGCGGTGACCTCGCCAAGAAGATGACGTTCCCATCGCTCTATCGCCTCGAAGAGAGCGACAAGCTCACCTGTCCCATCATCGGTGTCGCCATGGACGACTGGACCACCGACGGACTCATCAAACACATGCGAAGCTCGATTGCCAGCACCATCAAGGATCCTGACACCAAGGTGATCGACCGACTCGCGAACCGACTGCAGTATCTGCGAGGAGACTTCACCTCGGATAGCACCTACCATGCACTCGCTCAGCTGATGGGCTCTGCCCAGCGCAAGCTTTATTACCTTGAAATTCCTCCCGTTCTCTTTGCGCCAGTCGTCGAGGCGGTGGCAAAGAATGGGCTGGCCAAAGATGCCTTTTTCCTGATCGAAAAGCCATTTGGCCATGATCTCGCCTCGGCGAAGGAGCTCAATGACCGCCTGCATGCTGTCATCGATGAGCAACAAATCTTGCGGATTGACCATTTCCTTGGCAAACAACCGGTGCTCGACCTGTTCTATTTGCGATTCGCCAACTCGCTACTTGAGCCTCTCTGGAACCGCGATCACGTCTCTGCCATTCAAGTCAACATGACCGAGGACTTTGGAGTAGAGGATCGGGGTGCCTTCTACGACCCGGTTGGTGCCCTTCGCGATGTGGTCCAAAACCATCTACTGCAGGTCCTCGCGCTCGTGCTGATGGAGGCCCCGAGCCAGGTGGGTGATCGTGCCCTCTGGGACAAGAAAGCCGACGTCTTTCGCGCGATGGCGACGGTTGACCCTTCGCAGGTGATTCGTGGTCAGTATCAGGGATATCAGGACGTGCCGGGGGTCCAACCGGGATCAAAGACGGAGACCTTCGTCGCACTTCGCCTGAGTGTGAACAACTGGCGATGGGAGGGCGTGCCGATCTTTCTCCGCGCCGGCAAAGCGCTCAAAGCCACCGCAACCGAGGTCCGGCTCATCTTCCGCCATCCGCCAAAACTCAATTCGCTTGAATTGCCGACCCATGTCGCACCAAACCAGGTCATTCTCAGGATCGATCCTGAACCAGGGTTGCGGATGACCCTCTTCTCGAAAGCAGCCGATAGCACCGGTTCTGAGGAGGTCCATCTTGATCTGCCCTTCGCCAAAGAATTGGGACGTGCTCCCGAGCCTTACCAGTTGCTGATCAGCCATGCACTCGAGGGCAATCATTCACTCTTTACTCGCGAGGATGTCGTCGAAGAGACCTGGAGAATCCTCGATCCACTGGTCCATAGCACCACGAAACCGAAGACCTATGCGCGCGGCACATGGGGACCAGACTCCGCAGTTGATGTCGTTCGAGGTCATCTCGCATGGCAGGTTCCTTGGACCGATTGACCGCAAAGGCTGCAACGCGGATGCTCCTCGACCCAGGAAGTTAGGAGGTGCCGATGGCACACGACGAGAACGACCCAGTTGACCCTGTCGGCGACCCTGCGTGCTGGCTCTCTCGCGTCTGCCCCGCCTGCGGAGCAATCGCCTCTGAAAGTCAAATCGATCACTGTCGAATGCCGAATCCCGCACCAGCAGATTGTATGAGGCTCGTACCCGATGACAGAATCCGTCGATGAGCTGACGATCTCTGCCAATATCGTCGTCCAGCGGATCTAAGCTGCGCCGTCGCTACGCCCAGGTTACCGAGTCCTTGTGGATCGTCTTTGGCCTCGCGGTATCTCCAAGGAGGCACGCTCTTGGGACCGATGGGAGAAGGAACTGGCACCGAGCACGCCGCTTCGACGGTGGTATCGCCATGTGCCCGAGAGGTTCGAAGCTTTTAGCGAACAGTACCAACAAGAACTGCTGCTACCGGAGCGACAGACTACCCTCAACAACCTGGCTGCCCATGCGCAAAGCGATGGTATCCTCATCCTCTTGACGGCAACACGCGATCTTGCGCACTCCGCCGCACTCGTTCTCGCCTGCACGCTTGCACAGAGCGGCTGCTCGGAGTAGGACGACAAGGATCATGGCGCGATGCGAGGGCAGCGCAATGCAAGGCCAGCCCGATGCAAAGCCAGCCCGGTGCAAAGCCAGCCCGGTGCAAAGGCTCAACCCACCTCCGGATCCATCAGCACTTCGATAGCGGGTGCTGATCCCTCTTCTTGCAACGCAATACTTCGCACAACTCCGGCCGCTGCAAGATCTCCGAGCGCGGCACCAAGGGAGCGAAGCCGATCCCCGGTATCACGAATCACCACCCGCTCCACCGGCGTCTTGGGCGAAACCTTGTGTTCACTCTTGATCTTTCGCACCTCCGTCAAGACCTCCTGGGTGGCGCGAAAGACATCCACTGCAGCCTCTCCCTGTACCGCCGCGGAGCCTTCCATAAGCCTGCGCAGCCCCTCGCCCCGCTGAGGCCAGGCATTACGATGGATGGACTCATCGTGTGACCACGACCACGCCTCCTCAGTCACGAAGGGCTGGTACGGGGCCAAGGCTCGCAACAAGAGCTCGTTCGCGATTCGAAGCGTCGCCAACGCCGATGCCCTACCTGCCTCCGACAGGGTCACGAGAGGCAGTACAACCTCTGTCGGATCACCGTAGGCACGGACCTTGACGAGCTCAAGATAGTCATCGCAGAACTCCCAGAAACAACGCTCAATCGTCTCAAGCGCCCCGGTGTAATCGTTCTGTTCGAGGCGAACGGTAGCGTCATTGAGTGCCTCGTCCAACACCGCCAGAAAGCTGAGATCGAGCGGGTGCGGAGCGACCATCTCTGGTGGACTCTCGACCCGCGCGAGGGTACCGAGCACAAACTTGGTCGCGTTGGCGATCTTGATCGCCAGACGACGACCGATTTTCATCTGTCCTTCATCGGCCGCGGTATCGACCCCAGGCCTGCCCCCTGCCGCCCAGTAGCGCAACGCATCTGACCCAAAACGTTCAACAAGGGGGAGGGGTGTGACCACATTACCCTTGGACTTGGACATCTTCTTACGATCGGGGTCGAGCACAAACCCCGATATCAGCGCGCGCTTAAAGGGTAATGCGCCAAAGCCAAGTTCACTACGCACGATCGTATAGAACAGCCAGGTACGAATAATCTCCTGCCCTTGGGGCCGTAGATCCATCGGGAAGACCTTCGCGAATCGTTCAGGCTGTTCAAGCCAGCCCCCCGCCAGCTGGGGGCTCAAACTCGAGGTCGCCCAGGTATCCATCACGTCAGGATCGGCAGCAAATCCGCCTGGCTGGTTCCGCTGGCTCTCCTGGAACCCAAGAGGAGTCTGGCTATGCGGATCGATGGGGAGATCCTCCATCGCTGGGAGGATCGGCCGATCGTAGTCAATCTCGCCAGCTGCATCGATCGGATACCAGATAGGGATTGGGATCCCAAAGAATCGCTGCCTCGAGAGATTCCAATCCGCATTAAGACCTCGCACCCAATTCTCGTAGCGAACTCGCATGTGCGGTGGGAGCCAGTCCAGCTCCTCTCCCCGAGCGATAAAGGCATCACGATGTGACAGGAGCCGCAAGAACCACTGACGCGAGGCGACAACCTCCAGTGGCCGATCACCCTTCTCGTAGAATTTGACGGCATGCTGGACATTGGTCGGCGTTCCTAGAAGCTCTCCCGATTCCAAGAGCAGCTCAGTGACGCGCTCGCGTGCAGCAACACTGCGTCGTCGAGCCAGCTCGCCGTAGAGGGCATTGGCACGCTCAGGGTCCTCCGAAGGGAATTGATCAGAACCAAAGACGATACCGTCGAGAAGACGTCCGTCGCGCCCCATAATCACTCGCAGCGGAAGTTGTCCCTCACGCCACCAGGTGACGTCCGTGAGGTCACCAAAGGTGCACACCATCGCCGCGCCAGTTCCCTTCTCGGGATCGGCGAGTGGATGCGCAATCACCGTAACCGGGACTCCAAAGAGTGGCGTCAACACCCTCTGTCCCACGAGCGACTGGTACCGCGTATCATCAGGATGCACCACCAAGCCAACGCAGGCCGGAAGGAGCTCCGGCCTGGAGGTTTCGATCTCGACTTGCCCACCCCCTACCACTTGGAATCGCACGCGATGATACTTGCCGGCGACGGGACGATCCTCGAGTTCTGCCTGCGATACTGCTGTTTGGAAGTCGACATCCCAAAGGGTCGGCGAGGAGTTTTGATAGATCTCGCCCTTTGCGAGCAGCGACAGAAATGCTGCCTGCGAGACTTTGCGAGATCGTGAGCCGACGGTGGTATAGGTGAGTGACCAATCGACAGAGAGTCCGACTCGGCGCCATAACATCTCGTAGACCTGCTCATCGAGTTGGGTGAGTTGTTCACACAGTTCGATAAAGTTAGCCCGGGAGACAGGCCGAAGCACCTTCGCAGTCGAATCGGGTACAAGATCCGGCTCGTACTGTAGTGAGGGATCACACCGGACGGAGAAGTAGTTTTGCACCCGCCGCTCCGTTGGCACGCCGTTATCATCCCACCCCACAGGGTAGAAGACCTCATGCCCCTGCATGCGTTGATAACGAGCGATGATGTCCGCATGGGTGTAGGAAAACACATGGCCAATATGCAACGAACCACTCACCGTTGGAGGAGGAGTGTCGATTGAGTAGATGGCCTGGGCGGGAACGCTGTCATCAAAGCGGTAGACCTCGCGCTCCTCCCAGATAGTAGACCATTTTTGTTCTAGCCCATCAAGGGTGACCTTGTCGGGGACGCTGATCACAGCAACCAACTCCTCTCGCGGCTTGTGCGCCGTGACTTCACTCCCGCCGCGAGTAGCGGCTCGTATACTGAAAGAGCGATGACCACACTCTTTGACACCATGACCGGATCAGTTACCCAGCTTATCAACCCGGGTCAGGAGACCTTCTCCCTCTACGTCTGCGGCCCTACGGTACAGGACCGCCCCCATCTTGGACATGGTCGTATCGTGGCCACCTATGATCTGCTCCGTCGCCACCTTCAACACAAAGGGTTGCATGTGAACCTCGTCATGAATGTGACCGATATCGACGACAAGATCATCACACGAGCCGCAGAGGAGTCGACAAGCGCCGAGGAGATTGCCAGCCGCTATGAGGCGATCTGGTGGGAGACCATGGACCAACTCGGGGTTGATCGGCCCGACGCCACCCCACACGCCACCGAATGGGTTCAAGCCATGATCGTCAAAATTGCGATGATGATCGATGCCAAAGCTGCCTATGTGGTCGAAGACGGGGTCTATCTCCGCATCGCGAGCGTCCCCCACTACGGACTCCTCACCAAGCAGGACTTTGACCACCTCCAACCCGGCAACCGCGTTGAGATCAACCAATCGAAAGAGTCGCCGCTCGACTTCGCGCTCTGGAAGCGAGTAGAGGCACACGAGGTCGGTTTCGCATCACCCTGGGGTTATGGCCGCCCAGGATGGCACACCGAATGTGTGACCATGTCGATTGAGCTGCTCGGCACGACCTTTGATCTTCATGGTGGCGGCATGGACCTCATTTTCCCCCATCATGAGAATGAACTGGCTCAAGCGCAGGTACTCGGTGCACCCTTTGCTCGCCACTGGGCCCACGTCGGCTTCGTGGAGATGAACGGCGAGAAGATGTCGAAGTCGATCGGCAACACGCTTGATCTCACCGAGGCGGTGAGGGGATTTGGAGGGCGAGCCGTCCGCCTCGCGTACCTGCGCGCATACTATCGCTCACCGCTTGAGATGTCTGAAGCCACGCTCAACGATGCGTTAGCATCGCTCAATCGCATTGACAACTTCCTCGAGCGTGGCCCATTCGGTCAGGTCGAAGCCGACACCCTCGCCACCTTTGTCGATGCTCTCGACAATGATCTTGACACGCCTACTGCGTTTTCACTCCTCTTCGACCAGGTAAGAGAGGGCAATACCCGCTACGACCAACGCCAATCTGGCCCAGCGGCTGATACAGCAGCTACGGTGTACGCCATGCTTGACTGGCTCGGGCTTGCGCCAACGACCGAGGACCTCTTCATCCCTCCAGAGATTAGCGAAGCTGTCGAAGCTCGGCAACAAGCCAAACAACGTCGTGACTACGCGCAAGCCGATGCGCTCCGTGCGGTCATCGAAGCCGCCGGCTTCGCCATCTTTGATACGAAAGATGGAACGGAGCTACGCAAGGATCGCCGCCTCGCAACCGACGAGTCTCTCGATGCAACGTCATCGCTTGATAGCTAGATAGATCAAGGTGGCATGGAGCATATGTTACCGAACGGTAATATACTGAAAAGATAGGAGGAATTATGGATCCATACTCGCTTTCACTGACAGAGGACCAGATCGAGCTACAACAATGGGCGCACGATTTTGCCGAGAAGACGATCCGGCCAGCGGCTCACGAGTGGGACGAACGTGAAGAGACACCGTGGCCGATTATCAAAGAGGCAGCCAAAATCGGCTTATACTCCTATGACTTCCTCGTAAATGCTTACGCCGACAAAACCGGCCTCACACTACCACTCGTCATGGAGGAGCTCGCGTGGGGCGACGCTGGCATCACGCTCGCCATCTTCGGCTCCACGCTTGCGGTGGCTGGCATTCTCGCAAACGGAACCGCCGAGCAAGCCAACGAATGGATTCCCCAATGTTTTGGCAGCGCCGATGATCCCAAACTCGCCGCTTTTGGCGTCACCGAACCGGATGCGGGGAGTGACGTCTCATCGCTACGGACGCGAGCGGTCTATAACGAAGCCGACGACACATGGACCCTCAATGGAACCAAAACCTGGATCACCAATGGCGGGATCGCCGATATCCACGTCATCGTAGCGAGTGTCGATCCTGAACTCGGATCGCGGGGCCAAGCAAGCTTCATCATCCCCCCTGGCACGAGTGGGCTTCGCATGGGGCAAAAGTTCAAGAAAATGGGCATCAGGGCATCGCATACTGCGGAGGTTGTCCTTGAAGACGTTACCATCCCCAGTCACCTGCTGCTCGGCGGCAAGGATCGACTTGATGAACGTCTGGCCCGCGTTAGAGAAGGGAAGCGTGCCTCGTCGCAGGCAGCGATGGCGACCTTTGAGGCCTCCCGTCCCCTTGTTGGGGCCCAAGCGCTTGGCATCGCTCGAGCGGCCTATGAGTATGCGCTCGACTATGCCCGTGAGCGTCGCCAATTCGGACGAGCAATCATCGAAAACCAAGCGATCGCTTTCAAGCTCGCCGACATGGCCACGCAGATCGACGCGGCCCGACTACTTGTCCATCGTGCCGCATGGATGGCCGCTCAGGGCCACTCTTTCTCTCACGGGGAGGGGTCGATGTCAAAGCTCTTTGCTGGCGAAGTTGCCGTCAAAGCGACCGAAGAGGCGATCCAAATCCTTGGCGGGTATGGGTACGTTCGGGAGTACCCAGTGGAGCGCTGGCACCGAGACTCCAAGATCTATACAATCTTTGAGGGGACCTCTGAGATTCAAAGGCTGATCGTTGCGCGGGCTATCTCAGGAGTCAAACTTCGCTGAGTGACTGGTCCTCAGATAAGATGTCGGTGCCTTGCCACCCATCGGTAACACCGATCCGCAGCCGCATACCTACGGGGACCGCGGAGCCAGGCGCCGATCAGTCTGCCCCCCGCACCCGAGAGCTGGAGCCACTCGATAACGGCATCGATGCCGACGAACTCGTGACCGTCAATTGTGAGGACGACGCCACTACCATGAATAACTGACGCCTGATCAGAACGCACTTCGATTGCTGGCGCAAGGCGACAGGCGATAGCTCCGCTGGCCCGACAGAGTCGACAGGTGCCATCGATCGAGAGGGTCGGTTGCTGAGATTTCTGGGGTAGCGTCCTTTCGTGGCGACTCTCACCAGGACGATCAGACTTACGAGCAAAAGCACCCACCCATCTGGCGGGTTGTCCTGTGAGCCATCCGAAGGGCTTGGGTTGCATGTGCTCAGGCTAGCGGTATTTCGTAGCGATCATGGTGAACTCTCCGTTGACCTCGCCCGTAGCGACCGCGGGCAGCCTGCACAATCCTCTCTCCGTGTGCGATCCCCATGCCCGGGTACGACATGCAACCTCATTCGTCGTCCCAACTCCCTACCCGCGCCTCACTACACTCAAAGGTTGTGAGCCACGCTCGATGGAATCTACTTCGCACCACCGCAATCCTGTGGGGCAGCCTGCTCCTCGCCGCTAGCTTGATCTGGCTTGACTTTGGTACGGTATCTGAGGTCGCCATCGGCCCAGGGGGTCTCGTCAATCTATCCCAAGCTGTTGGTTTGGATCATCACCATCCCCGTCATCTAGCCCTGTTCGATGCACAGCTTTCCGTCACTACGCTCACCCCACTCCAGCTTGTCATCGATCACCTCAATCCCAATCTGGAGTTCATCACTCCCCTGCGCAATCAAAAGACACCCTTAGACGACGCCGCCTCTAGCAACCTCCAGGCGGTGCTATCCGCTGGAGTCGCGGCCTACCGGTATCTCGGGCTACCGATTACCGACACTCACGGGCTCATCGTCCGCGACATCCTCCCACATTCTCCAGCTCAGGGCGTCATTCGCCTTGGTGACCTCATCACCGCCGTCAACGGACTGAGGGTCTCGAATCTATTGAACTTTGAGACAGCATTGACCTCGAAACCGCATAGTCCGACTGTTACACTTGTGCTCGAACGCCAACAAGTGGGCGCCCCAGCACCCAGGCGCAGCCAAGTGCGGGTGCCCTTTAACGAAGGGAAGTTGGGGATTGTCATTGCCGCTGGCAGCCTCTACGAGCTCCCAAACGCACTCCGGTTAGAAATCCCTCGGGCGCTCGACGGTAGTGAAGGACTCGCAGAAGCTCTCGCGATCATCGATAGCGTCCGCCATCTCCACCTCAACTACCCTCTTGCCGTGGGTCTCATTGGCGTCGTCAAACCTGACGGAGCAATACAGCCAGTGTTTGGGATCGCACAAAGAGTCGCGGCCATGCGGGCTGGGCATCTACGCTATGTACTTGTGCCATCAGTACAGCGCCAGAGTGCCCAGCGGGCTTCACACGGAACGATCGACGTGATCGGTGTAACCTTTCTCTCTCAGGCGGTACGAGAGGTTGAGCGGCTCGGAAGGGCAATCACTCCAAAGGAAGTAGTCCGATAGGAGGCGAGAATGTGGCGGCCAGAGACTAACGATACACACGAGAGCTTCAACATCGTCAGAAAAGGTTACGACCGCGAAGCGGTTGATCGTCTGCTCGCTGCGCTGCGTCAAGAGCTATCGCAAGCCTCAGAGAGAATCGCCAAGTTAGAGGTCGAACTCTCCCAAGCGCGACAGGCTCATGAAACGCTGCGCGAGGATACGCGTCTCGCGCTCTCCGACCCAGAGCGGGCCAGCAAGTTGCTCGGCCAGGAGGCCTCTGAGGTGCTCAAAAGTGCTAACGATGCCGCACTCGGACTCCGACGTAAGGCGGAGTCCACGGCGAAGGATCTCGTGGAACGGGCACGGCGTGAGGCAGAAGAGATTACCAGACAGGCCAAGTTAGCTGCCGAAAGCGAGATCGAGGAGGGGCGTCAAGTTGCTCGTGCCCATCTCGAGGAGGTACGACAGCAAGGACGTGAGATCCTTGCTATGGCTGACTCCACGGCGGCGAGCACGGTAGAGGCGGCAAAGCGCGAGGGGCGTTCCTTGGTATTTCGTGCTCGCGAACATGCGGCCAACTTAACCCAGCAGGCCGAAAACCGTGCTGCTCAGGTTCGGGAGGAGATCTCTGGTCTCGACCTTGAGCGCCAACACCTGATCGGGATCCTCCGAGGCGCACAGGATCTGGTTCGTTCATCACTCGCTTCGCTCGACACGCGACCGCTCTTCCCTGAACACGCTGCCACCGAGGTCCCCACGGGAGAGAACGAGCACGACACCACGCCAACGAGTGAAGAACCAGGGATCGTTGACGTCAAGCTTCGTGATCTGCCAACCGCAGAATCCGTTGACGGGGATGCGCTCAACCACGTCACCAAACCAACAGAAAACGCGGATACCACCCCCGTTGAGGCGGGTGTCGATACCACGCAAGCTGCGTTGACACTCGCTGATGTTACCAAGCTCATCGAGCTCGCTGCCGAGCAGACGGCGGCATTTGAACTCGACGACGAGGAGGATTACCTGATCGACCGCGTGGTCGATGACCGTGTGATCGAGGAACCTAGCACTCTGCACTCTGACGATCAGGGTACAGAGACAACGGAATCCCCTTCGAGTGACCTCCGTGAGTCAAAGGACATTCGAGAGTCAAAGAGCAGTGAGGTCGCAGCACAAGAACCCCAAGTCTCTGTACAAGAACCCTCGACGTCCGAGGACGATCATCCAACTCCGCTTCATGAGATCGGTGAGGCCGATGCCAGCTCCACTGATGCCGCCTTCACCCCGTCGGGTGTGTCCGACACAGGAGCGGGACAAGAACCTCCAGAGCTCCATGATGCAACGGAGTTCGAGGATGAAATCATCGTCGTGGAGCGGTATCGTCAACCACGCCCTGAGGCCACGACACCAGACAACTCCAAGTCTCGTCTGCAACGTCTCGAGGCACTCTTTAGCGAACTCCGCGAAGAGGACGCTGACCACAGTATGGCCACTTCGCGAACCGTGAGCCAACCGAGTCCCGTTCCAGCGGCGACGTCTGACGACTCTGACGCCGCAGTGCCGGACGACTCCGTGGTCGACCCCTTACCCGAGAGTGCCCAGAATCTCCATGACTCCGAGACCGACCATCTAGCTCAGAAAATTCGAGGTGCGCTCAAGGATCTTTTCGACCCCCGTACGGTTGACCTTTCGCGACGGATAAAGCGAATCACCCAGGATGATCTCAACAAAATTCTGGCGACGCTTCGTTCCAGCGGGCGCGATAGCGCTATCTCTCTCATCGACCAGATCATCAACGACAGCCAAACGCGAGCCGGAGATGTGCGCCTACTCGTGGCTCGTATCCTGCATGCCGGATCTGACTTCGGCGCCCTCCTCGGAGACCAGCGCTTCGATCCCTCAGGTCAGCGCTTTGACGAGCTATCGCAAGAGATGGCGATCGATCTTACCGACGCCCTCGGACAGGCGACCCTGGTGCGCGCGCTTGAAATACTCGAGCGCAGCTCCGAGCTGGACGAGATGGAGCTCGTCGCTCGCACGAACGGGGTCTACCGTGAAGCTCGACGCAAGCTTGACGAACTCATCAGCGACAATGCCTATCAGATTTTCTGTCGTGGTGTTCGCCTCGTTCCGGGGGCAACCGGCTATCTATGGGTCACATCGTCGGCCACGCAACCCTGCGCGGACTGCGAAGACAATATGCTCGCTGGAATCAATCCCTTAGCTGAAGCGTTCCCTACTGGACATGAGAATCCGCCAGCACACCCCGGCTGCACCTGCGTTATTGTTCCTGTCTTCGCCTAGGGTATAGTGGATGCGCGTTCCACAAGATATCACCCGTAACCGACGGGGGCCGTCGCGGGCACAGCTCATTCTGATCGGGGTTGTCGTACTCCTGATTGTCGTTCTGTTTTCGCTCAAGGGCATTGCTGTCTTCTATACCGACTTCCTCTGGTTTTCGAACTACCATCTCGACGAAATCTGGAAGGGTGTTCTTCTTGCCAAGGTAGAGCTCTGGATCGTCTTTGCAGCGATCTTCGCCGTCGCTTGTTACGTCTCCTTGACCATTGCAAACCATCATCTCCCAGCGATCACCCCCCAAGACGATGATCTCATTCAGCGTTACCGCGCCACGAATGAACAACACCCCAAAATCGCCAAGATCGCCATCACGGTTGTCGCCACGCTCATCGTCGCCTCACAGGCACCAAGCGAGTGGAAAAACTGGCTACTCTTTCGCAACTACGTACCTTTCCCAACGAAGGACCCGCAGTTCCATCTGAACGCCGGCTTCTTCGTCTTCCGCCTACCCTTCATCCAGTTCCTCATCTCATGGAGCTTCCTCGCTGTTGCTGTCACCTTCGTCCTCACGATTGCCGTGGCCTATCTCAATGGTTCCCTGCGACTCCAGGGACGGGGCACTCGTGCTACCGCCCACCTCAAGGCTCATATGTCGGTCCTACTCGCGGTTATGGCGCTCATCAAGGCCGTTGGCTACTACTTTCAGCGCTACCAACTTGACATGTCAACACGAGGATACGTCGAGGGGGCAAGCTACACCGATGTCCATGCACAGCTCCCTGCCATCAACCTGCTAATCTTCATCTCCGTTGTCGCCTGCGGCTTATTTGTCTTCAATATCTACCGACAGGGTTGGGTACTTCCCGTCCTGGCACTCGGGCTATGGGCCTTCATCTCGATTGTGCTCGGCGCCATCTATCCCGCCTTGATTGAGAAGTTCGAGGTGGCACCGGCGCAGGAGCAAAAAGAGGCGCCCTACATTGAGCGTAATATCATCGCGACGCGCTATGCAATGGGTCTGAACTCGATCTCGGCCGCTCCCTACGAAGCTGCAACCAATACGTCCTCTTCCGTAGCTCTCACCAATGACAACGCGCTTCAGTCAATCATCCTCTGGGGCTCTACCCAACCATTACAGACCTTCGACAAGCTGCAAGATATCCGGTCCTACTATCAATTCAACTCCTTGTCGATTGAGACCTATAAGGTGCACGGGGTCACCACTCCCGTGCTCGTCGGTGTGCGTCAAATCAACTCCAACAACTTGCCCGCTCAATCCTGGGTTAACGAACACCTTCAATTCACCCACGGATACGGTGCCGCTCTCGCTGAAGCCAACACCGTCTCTAACGGAGGTAACCCGATCTTCGACATCGGCAACCTACCCCCTGTCTCCAAGGGTGGGGTGCCGGTGCTCCAACAGCCCCAGGTCTACTACGGCGAAGATATGAGCGGCTATGTCATCGCCAACACCAAGCAGCCAGAGATCGACTACCAGCTCCGATCGGGTGCCTCAGTGGAGACGCATTATCATTCAACGGGCGGTGTGCAACTCACGTCGATCATCAAACGAGCCGCCTTCGCGCTGCGCTTTGGCGACATCAACATCTTGGACTCCTCTCTTGTTACCCCCCAATCGCGCATTATGTTCGAACGGGGCATCGTTACGCGTGCACAGATGGCCATGCCGTTCCTCAAGTACGGATCCCACCCGTACCCAGTGATCGCTAACGGACGGGTCTATTGGGTACTCAATGGCTACACTACGAGTCCGAACTACCCGTACGCTCAGGCCGCCAACACCAGCGCCGTCCCCTCGGGCAGTCAACTCGCCAACGGCAACTACAACTACATCCGGAACTCCGTCAAAGTGGTCATCGATGCCTACTCCGGCTCAATGCACTTCTACGTATCCGATCCATCCGACCCAATGATCCAGGCCTACGAGAAGGCTTTCCCTCACGTCTTCCAGCCACTGTCCTCAATGAATCCGGCGATAGAAGAGCATCTCCGCTACCCAAGCGATCTGTTATCAGTGCAGGCGCAAATGTACGGGCTCTATCACGTCACCAGTGCCTCGAACTTCTACTCAGCGGGTAATGCATGGGAGGTCTCAGCGAGCCCAGCGATCGGCCAAATCCCTTCAGGAACCAGTGGTGGCTTTGCCTCGCTCTCAAGCACAAGCAACTCCCCGATGTTGCCGGTCTACGAGATGATGCAGCTTCCAGGGTCCAAGTCGACCAATCTCAGCCTTGTGGAAGCCTACGTCCCTTACTCCCCATCAGGCTCGACCCAGAACCTCACCGGCTTCTTGGTCGGCCAATCGTCTCCCTCTAATCCCTATCAACTCACCACGCTGATCACGCCGAACGGCGAGCAGATTGATGGTCCCAACCAGATCACCTCTCGCATGACATCACAGACAGCGGTATCACAGGAACTCACCCTTCTCGATCAACACGGATCCAACGTTGACTTCGGA
Organism: Ferrimicrobium sp.; assembly: GCF_027319265.1. Classification (NCBI taxonomy): domain Bacteria; kingdom Bacillati; phylum Actinomycetota; class Acidimicrobiia; order Acidimicrobiales; family Acidimicrobiaceae; genus Ferrimicrobium; species Ferrimicrobium sp. The sequence goes on from NZ_DAHVNP010000049.1 coordinate 31,327, forward strand.
TCGACCTCTGCCATACCGCTTGGACAAAATCTCCTTTGGGTCACGCCTCTCTACGTCTCAAGTACCTCCAACCCAATTCCTGAAATCAAAGAGATCGTCGCCGCCTACGGAACCAACATCGCCATCAGCCCAACGGTCGCTGGCGACCTTCAGCAGATCTTTGGGGTAATTCCAAATGGGGCCGAAGGAAGTCAAAAGGCCGCAACCTCCGTTCCGAGCACGGTTGTCTCATCACAGGCCTCGAGTATCATCGCGAAAGCCCAGGCTCTTTATACCAAGGCACAGGCTGCACTCAAGTCCGGGAACCTCTCGCAGTACCAGCAGGACATCAACCAAATTGGCGCGCTGCTCAACGAGATTTCTACCAAGGTTAAGGCTTCCACGGCTAAGAAGTAGTCAACGGTCCAGCTATACTGAATAGGACAACGCGGGGTGGAGCAGCTAGGTAGCTCGTCGGGCTCATAACCCGAAGGTCGTAGGTTCAAATCCTACCCCCGCCACCAAGGAAAGTGCAGGCCAGGGCCAGTCTCTAGGGACTGGCCCTTCTGCTGCCCGCAGATCCATCTCATGGACCATCCTATGAATGCTGCCTCTTCGGATTTCGACGGGTGGGACGTTCGACAGCTACTCCCAGATGGGTTTGCCGGCATCGAGAAGCACCAGACCCTGAAGTTGCGGATCGATGTGGAGTCGAACGCTGGCCACGTTCCCGTGAACCATTGGTTTGGTATCTGTTAGCTACCATGCTATATTGGTAAGGTGGCTAACGAAGTAACGGACCCTCAGCACGAGTCGGCCGGGGCGTGGGCGAAGAAGTATTATCTTGCATCGCGGCTGGTGATGGAATCTGTGCTGCGCCCCCACGATCTCGGCCCCACACAGTGGTACGTGCTCTACCACCTTGCAACGGTGGGCGAGATCCCACAGCGTGACCTCGCAGCCCTGCTCCAGGTTGAACGAGCAACCCTCACCGGCGTGGTCGCCGCCTTGGTCCGCAAAGGATTGCTCGTACAGGAGCCGAGCCGCACCGATCAGCGACAGAAGATGTTGAGGCTTACTCCGGCCGGTGCCGCGTTGTGGCCAAAGCTGCCCGACCCGATAGCCCTGATTCTGGGGACCGCGTTTGATGGCATCGCAGCGTCTGAGGTGGAAACCACTGTCCACGTTCTTCGTACCGCCACTGGCAAGCTCCATGACCTTCTATCGAAAGGAACACCATGACCATTCTTATCACCGGTGCAACCGGATTGGTCGGCTCTCGCCTCATTCCACGCCTGGTCGACGCGGGGTACAACTGTCGTGCACTCGTGCGACCCGGTGGGCCCCTCCCCGACGGTGTCACGTCGGTCGCCGGAGACCTCCTGGATCCGACTACCCTCCCGGAAGCCGTGGAGGGAATCTCCGCCGTGATCCACCTAGCAGCCGTTCTGCGGACCCCAGATCCGGAGCAGATACGGCGAGTCAACGTCGACGGCACCCACAACCTCATCACAGCGGTCCGGACCCATGCCCCCGAGGCACGAATAATCATGGCTAGCACCAATCTCGTCTACGACGAACATCTGCCTTGGCCAGCGCGCGAAGACGATCCTGTTGACCCGCCCCGCCCCTACCCGGCCAGCAAGGTCATCGCCGAGCAGGAACTTCGGCGCAGCGGCCTGACGTGGAGCATCCTGCGGTTCGCTTTCGTCTACGGCGACGGCGACGGCCATCTGCAATCGGCGCCCGGACTCTTGGGGTCATGGGGATGGCATCCCGCCGCCACGTTGAGTTTGATCCACCATCGTGACATCGCTACCGCCATGCAACTCGCCCTCACCGGAGTTCTCGATCGGCGGATCGTCAACCTCGCGGACGATGCTCCCACCTCGGTATACGAGATCGCCCGCATCGTCGGCACCGACTACCCCACATCGGCTCAGCCCCTTGAAAACCCCTGGAACGGACACGTCGATGGAACCCTCGCCAGAAGTCTCGGCTTCGCTCCTATGGTGCGTAGCGTTTACCAAGCTGCCGACGAGGAGTCTCTCTAGAGCGGCTCATGGCCCAAAGGTCGCAGGTTCAAATCCTACCCCCGCCACCAAGGAAAGTGCAGGCCAGGGCCAGTCTCTAGGGACTGGCCTTTCTGCTGGCCCCCAAAGATTCCCAAAGGCAACCCCAAAATATCGCTACGCTTGCTTTCGTGTGTGGATCGAAACGTGAGATCAAGCGAGGCGTCTTGGAGCTGCGGGTCTTCCTCGAGAAGGACCCAGTCACCGGGAAGTACAAGGTGCACTCGAAGACATTCCACGGCTCGGCACAAGCAGCAGACGAACCACTCCGAGACCTCATCGACCAGCAAGCCCCCCTCCGGCTCAGATGGGATCGGAGCGACCTTCGGTCAGCTCCCCGAGTGAGGCCATTATTCCGCCTGACTGTCACCGTCGAAGAGGCGGCGGTCGTCCTTGGTATCTCTCGTGCCACCGCCTACGACGCCGTGAACCGTGGCGAGATTCCCTGCATCCGGATTGGGCGACGCATCCTCGTGCCTGTGGTTGCCCTCAACCGACTCCTGGAGAGCGCCGGACCGGACGAATCGGGCGACACTTAACCTCCCACACCGCCGATCCTTATTGGAGGTTGTACACTAACATCTAACAAGGAGATTCCATGTCTACGGTTCTGAAGCGGCGCTGGAGGAGCGATGTCGGCGGCACCGGGCTACCTCGCAAGGACAGTCGGTCATGCGAATACGAGGCGTATGTCCCAGATCATCTCATGGGAAGGCGGTTTTTCCTAGAGGGTGAAGTCGCTGCCGATGTTGCAGATGCCGAGGCGGCGATCGTTCGTCTGAACATCGAAGCGAACGCTCGTGTTGACACTGAGGCGCTCGCTCGAATCCTCCTTCGTGCCGAAGCCGTGGCCTCATCACGGATTGAAGGACTGGAGGTCGGAGCACGACGTCTGCTCCATGCCGAGGTCGTTCGAGGAATGCACCAGGCGGCAGCCGACGTCACGGCAGCCGAGGTCCTCAATAACATCGACGCCATGGTATTTGCGGTCGAGAGCATCGATGCCGGGGATCCCATCACCGTGGACATCCTCCTCGACATGCACCGTCGTCTCCTTGCTGGCACACGACTTGAACAGTACGGAGGTATCGCCAGAGACCAACAAAACTGGATTGGTGGAAGCGCCAACAACCCCTGCGCTGCCGTCTTCGTCCCCCCCTCCCCCTGAATTCGTCAACGAACTTCTTAAAGACCTGTGCGCCTTCTGCTACACGGACGATCTCCCACCTGTTGCGCAAGCTGCCATCGCGCATGCCCAGTTTGAGACGATCCACCCGTTCGTGGACGGAAACGGAAGAACAGGTCGAGCCCTGATCCATCTCATCCTTCGACGTCGGGGACTCGCTCTCCGAACGCTTCCTCCCGTGTCCCTGGTGCTCGCTACGTGGGCGAGGGATTACATCGACGGGTTGACCCTGTTCCGCTACGTCGGATCACCAACGTCCCCTGCCGCCATCGACGGGCTCAACACGTGGATTGGGCGCTTCGCAAGTGCTTGCACGAGGTCCGTCGCTGACGCCAGCACGTACGAACGACGAGCGGCTGAGCTAGAAGTGGAGTGGCGTGAACGACTGGGATCTGTCCGTGCCAACTCCGGAACGGACGTTCTCCTCCGGGTACTTCCCGGTGCGCCAATCCTGACTGCGGACAGTGCCGCAACGCTCCTCGGACGTACCTACAAACCAGCAGCGGCAGCGATCCAACGTCTCGTCGATGCCGGGATTCTCCGACAGGTGAACATCGGGCGGCGCAACAAGGCATTCGAGGCGCCAGAGGTCATCGCCGCCTTCACTGCACTGGAGCGCCAGCTCGCTAGTCCCGAGGGCGACACTCGCACGAGTGAGCCCGTGCGTACTGTGCCTCGACACAGGGGGATCGCAGTAACATGAGGGTCGAAGCCGTAGCGTTGACTGTCAGCTGGACAACTGGTGTGCTGCTTCGCGGAGGCTCAGAGCCAAGGCAACTCAACAGTCATTGGTGAGTCGTCTGTTCGTGCAACTGATGCCGTGCAGGCTCAAGTTGAAAGGTGCAATGTTCGACATCAAAATGCCCAGAGAGACACTCCCCAAGTTCATCTAGTATCGTCGCCGCTCCACCACGATCGAAGACGATATCTTCGATCACGACATGCGCAGAAAGCACCGGATTGCCGCTCGTAATCGTCCAGACATGAAGATCGTGGACCGCCAACACTCCTGGTGTTGACTGGATATGTTCTCGTATCTCAGCCATGTTGATATCTCTTGGCGTCGCCTCCAAGAGCACATCCACCGTTTCACGCAACAACTTCATCGTTCTCGGCACAATGAGGATTCCGATCAGGAGCGAGGCAAGCGCGTCGGCTCGTTCAAACCCGGCCGCCGCGATCAAGGCCGCCGCGATCAACACCGCAATCGCTCCAAGCAGGTCAGAGAGGGTCTCGAGAAAGGCCCCCCGTATATTCAAGCTTTCTCCTTGGCCGGGACGCAGGATCGCCAAACTTATCCCATTGCCAACCAGTGCTACCACACCAAAGATGGTCATGATGCCCGCAGATGCCACTTCCGGGTGGATCAGACGCAAGATTGCCTCAACGATAATGAAAATCCCGACTCCAAAGAGTAAGACGGCATTGATCACTGCCGCGAATATTTCCGCTCGTTGGTAGCCAAAAGTTCGCGCATCATTCGAAGGTCGACGACCAAACCAGATACCGAGGAGTGAGAGACCAATGCCAGCGACATCCGTCGCCACATGGCCAGCATCAGCGAGGAGAGCGAGTGAATGGCCCAACAACCCACCGATGACCTCTGCGGCCAGTACCGTCAGGCTGATCCCAAGTACGAACTTGAGTCGACCCCGATGACGGCTACCAGCCGTTGCGGTGAAGGCGTGATGGTCGTGTGCTTGTGCCACTGTTTACAATCCTCGACAGCGGCGACGGGCCGAACAGGAATCGGCAGACAGACGCATACCAGCCCCCCAGGATCGGCATCCGAGCATCCGACTTGTTCCCAAGACCACATGCGCTTGGCACGCGCTGGAACTCGTTCCGGAGACGTCGACCACCTCAACCAGTCTACCGAGATCGCAACATGAAAAGAGCGCGAGCCCAATCGATGGTTGCTCCAGCTGCAGGCTCCAACAGGCATCGCTGCCCCACTCCGAAGAACCTCTTTGCAGGAGCAGATGTCTTGCTCCGGTTACTCAGCCGTGCCGACCGCCCATCACCACGCAAACACAATCCCACACCACAGGAGCAGATGGGTATGGCACCCCTCGCGGATGCGTAGCGGAACATGAGACTCCACCTCTAGCGGTAATCATCTGCATTATTTCGCAATTTCGCAATTTATGATAGTGCTTAGCATTCCTGGCGGTAAGATCTCCACCATGGAACGAACATCTCTCGCCCCTTCGACAGCGGGCGCGACGCCTCTCTACGAGCTCAAAGCGGAGTTTTTCAAGGCGATGGGCCATCCCATCCGCATCAGAGTCTTGGAGCTGCTCTCGGGGGGACCGCTCAGCGTCAGTGATCTCAATGCCCAGATTGGGGCGAACGCACCCCACCTCTCACAACAGCTCAACGTGCTCAAACGTGCAGGGCTTATCAGCTCTGAGCGGAGCGAAAAATACGTCGTCTATTCACTCGCGTTCCCAGAGCTCATCGAATTGCTCGCCGTTGCCAGGCGTATTCTGATCGACGTTCTTGCCCAGCGCAGCGATCTCCTGATCGACCTCCAAGCCTCGTACCCACTACCAAATCGCCCAAACGTCCTACAACCCCCCAGCGCATAGCTCGCCAATGCTCAAACAACTCCTTCGCACCATCATCCATGCGGGAAGGGTCAGCGAGACTGAGCCCCCCTCAGAGCAGACCTCGGAACAGCCAGCTTTCCCTTCTGGCTCCGTGCATCTACGTCATCTCGATGTGGGGTCCTGCAACGGCTGTGAACTCGAAATCAACGCCTGCTTCTCGTCGATCTATGACATCGAACAGTACGGTATCTCCATGGCGGCCTCGCCACGTCACTGCGATGGCGTTCTCATCACAGGAGTCGTCACCAAGAACCTGGTGGGTCCGCTCCATCAAACCATCGCGGCCGTCCCTGCCCCTAAGCGCCTCATCGCCATCGGGGACTGCGCCATCAACGGAGGTCCCTTCCTTGCTAGCTATGCCGTCGAGGGAAGCCCGGCCGATCTCGTCCCTATCGATCTAAAGGTTCCCGGCTGTCCACCTGATCCAGCTGCGATCGTCGCAGCATTGCGAGAACTGAGTGGCAGATGACCGACCAAAGACTTCGATCATATCGCTGGTGGCTGGTCGGCTGCTCGGCGATCACCCTCGCGGTGGCACTCGCTGGGGGACTCCTCTCCGTCGCAAGCCTCATGGGACACATTTTTGTTCTCAACACGACCGAGTTGCTGCCAATCGCTGGCCTTCATCTCAGGTTAGGTGTGCTGTCGGCTCTCTTTGATCTGCTCACATCGTTCGTCGCGATCACCGTCGCCGCTTATATGGGCACCTACTTCTCACGGCATCAGGTGCCACGACTGACCCTGGTACTGATGCCGACCTTCCTCGCCGCGATGTTGTTGGTCCCCATGGCAGCGACCTACTTCGATTTCTGGTTCTTTTGGGAGACGATGGCACTCACCTCAGCCGCACTCGTCCTGGCACACTACAGCGACTCCAGCACTCGAGTGGCTGGGCTCTACTATATCGCCTACACCCAAGTTGGCTTCGCCCTGATCCTGGCCGCGACGGCGACGCTGAGTGTCAACTCCACCTCCGCCTTTTTGGATGGCCCCACCGCACAGCTTTTGCCGCTCTCGAACCTTGTCTTCATCCTCAGTTTGTTGGGTTTCGCCTCCAAGGCGGGACTCCTCCCGCTGAACTCCTGGCTCCCTCTCGCCCATCCTGCAGCGCCGACTCCGGTCTCGACCTTGATGAGTGCGAGCATGGTCAATCTCGGCATCTACGGCATCGTCCGCATCGACCTTATCACTCCTGGTCAGAGCTGGTGGGGGATACTGATGATGATCATCGGGCTCGCATCCGCAACCTATGGAGCACTCCATGCCCTTGTCTCCTCCGACATCAAGCGGCTCCTCGCCTTCTCGACGAGTGAGAACCTCGGTATCATTATCACCGCACTGGGGGCCTACGAACTCCTCCGAGCGACGCACTTCGTCGTCCTGGCAGAACTCGCCATAGCGGCCGCGATTCTTCATCTGATCGGACACGCTCTCTTCAAGTCACTCGCCTTTATCTCCTCCGGGCGACTCATCGACGATGCCGGCACACGCGATATCGACCATATGGGTGCGATGATTCATCGCTCACCACTCGCCAGTGCTGGTTTTGGCGTTGCCAGTCTCGGTGCCACCGGTCTTCCCCTTGGAGCTGGTTTCATCGGTGAGTGGCTCCTCCTGCAAGCACTCATCCACACGCCGTCAACCGCACCAATCCTTCTACGTGTGGTCATGCCGATCGCACTCGCCCTCCTCGCTCTGACCGTTGGCTTGAAGGTGGCGGCAATGACCAAGTCATTTGGCATCGGCGTTCTCTCCAGGCAACGGACACCCCACGTCAACACGGTACAGCGAAGGCGAGTGGCGGTTGTGCTCGACACCATCGTCATCTCCTTGCTCATAAGCGCGAACCTCGTCTTTGGGACCCTTCCCAACCTCGTGGACCCGCTCTATCAACGCGTCGCCACGCTACTGCTGCCCCAGGGAGTGCCGACCCACATCGGACTCTTTGTGACCCTCGCACCGCTCAGGGGAGGCATCTCCCCCCTTGCGATCCTCGTCGAAGTTGCCTGCTTCACCATCGCCGTGGGCATCCTCGTCGAAGGTCGGATACGGTCCAATGGGAGGGTGATCGCCGCTGATCTTTGGAACGGGGGTGGAGGAGAGCCTCGTATCCGAATGCAGTACAACTCCACCTCGTTCGCCCAACCGCTTGAGTCGATCTTCGCGAGTGCCCTTCGACTCCAGGAGCGCACCGCCGCCGATCACGCAGACCCCGATCGTCTCATCGTTGCTACCGTCAGCTACGAACGCTCACGGGCGGATATCGTCGCCTCAACCCTTCATCGATTCGTGACCCAAAGCATGGGTCAAGCCGCACACCTCATACGTCGCGCGCACCCCGGCAACATGCGCCTCTACGTACTCTATGGCGCCATCGGATTCCTGATCATCTTGCTGGTTGCCAGATGACTGTCCTACTCCAAATCATCCTTTTTCTCCTGCTGGGTCCCGTCACTATCGGTTTGATCCGCAAGATCCATGCCCTGCTTGAGGGGCGCCGAGGTGCCCCTCTCCTCCAACCGTTCCGACACTTTCACCAGCTTTGGGACAAAGAGACGATCGAGCCCGTTGGGGCAAGCGCTATCTTCCGTTTTGCTCCCTATCTCCTCCTTGGGACTAGCCTCACCATCGCGGCGGTAGGACCCTTCATCGCTACCTCTGACGGCCTTGGCTCATCGTCCGATCTCTTCGTCGTCGTCGGGCTCCTCTTCCTCGGCAATATCGCCACAGCACTCGCCGGCCTCGACCTGGGTACCTCTTTTGGAGGCATGGGTGCCTCTCGCGAACTCACCGTATCATCCCTGGTCGAACCAACGTTGCTCGTTGCCATTTTCGCGCTCTCCATCCCGGCTCACAGCAGCTCACTCGATATCATCTGCCGAAGTGCACTCTCCAATCCAGGCCACCTGCTTGCACCCGCGGATCTACTAGCCCTTGGCGCCTTCATCGTGGTGGTGATCGCAGAGACCAAACGACTCCCTATTGATAACCCAACGACGCACCTTGAACTCACCATGATCCACGAAGCGATGCTGCTCGAGTACTCCGGTCCTCGCCTCGCAGCCGTGGAATGGGCCTCTGCTATTCGCCTTTCACTCCTGCTCGGGTTAGTCGCTAATCTCTTCTTCCCGATCGGAATTGTTGATCGGGTCTCAGACCTCAGCGCACTACTGCTATCGATGACGGTGCTCATCGCCAAGGTATTGGTCCTCGCAGCGCTGATCGCCCTGGCCGAGACGGCCCTGGCCAAGATCCGACTCGGCAGGGTTCCCGAGTTACTCTCAGGGTCATTCATCCTTGCCTTCTTGTCGATCATGCTCTCGTTCTTTGTAGGCGGACGATGAGCATTCTGATCGAACTCTGCCCAGCACTGCTCTTGCTGACTGGCATCCTGATCGCCGCCTTTCGAGATCTTCGCGCCCAGGTCTCGATCCTCCGCGTACAAGGGGTCGTACTCGGCCTGCTGCCAGGGTTACTTGCCATCGAAGCGCACTCCGTCGCACTCGCCATCGCTGGAGTTCTCGAACTTGGAATCCGGGGCATATTGCTACCAGGGCTGCTGATGCGCACCGTCAAGCGCCTCCCACCAGAAGCTGACCTCGCCAACGTCCGCAACACCACCAGCTCCTTTCTCCTCTCAGGCATCCTCAGCGTGATCGCCTATCTCGTGTTCCTCCCCCTCACACGTGCAACCCATACCAGCCTTGCCCAATCCAGCTTCATCGGCCTCGCGCTGATCTTCTTCGGCATGCAAGTCCTACTCATGCGGCGCAGGGCGGTCGGTCAAATTATTGGCTTCTTGATGATCGACAACGGGATCGATGCCTTCGGGTTCCTTGCCACCCTCGGGGTTCCCTTCGTGCTCGAGCTCGGCGGCAGTCTCGACCTGGTGTTTGTGATTCTGATCCTCGCGGCACTCACCAATCGCATGGTGATCAAATTCGAGGGCACCGATGTCGATGACCTTTCGGCATTGAGGGAACAATGACCGCAACCATCGCACTCTCTGTCGCTGTGGGGCTCCCTCTTGTCGTACTAGGGCTCTCCAACCTAGGCCATGTTCACCGGATACCGTGGATCGCCACCCTCGTCGCGGACCTTGGCATCATCGCCATTGGTGCCTTTGTCCTCCTCTTGCACCCTGACCGCGCGGTAGCGGCGAACAACTTTCGCCTCGGCCCACTGGCTGGCATGATGTTACTCGTGATTGGATCGGTGGCGATGCTTGCCGCTGCCGCCAGTCGTGCCTATCTCAATCATCAACTCGGCGATGATCCGATGGCCGAACAGAAACGACGACTGTACTGGAACCTCTTCAACCTCTTCACGCTGACCATGGTTCTGGCTGTCGTCTCCAACAACCTCGGTATTACCTGGATCGCCGTTGAGGCCACGACCGTCTCCACCACCTTTCTCGTGGGTTTTAAGCGGACTCCCAAATCCCTCGAAGCCGCATGGAAATACGCCATCATCTGCTCCTTCGGCCTCTCTGTTGCCCTCCTTGGCGTCGTGGTGATCTATTTTGGTGCCACAAAGGCTGGTCTACCCGGATCACAGGCGTTGCTCATCAGTACCCTGTTGCACCACGCGAAGCAGCTCAATCCTGAGATTATGCGCATCGGAATTGGGCTAGGCATCATCGGGTTTGGGGCCAAGGCAGGTTTGGTCCCCTTCCATACCTGGCTACCCGACGCCCATTCCCAGGCTCCCGCCCCAATATCGGCGATGATGTCTGGCGTGCTCCTCTCGGTTGCAAGTTCGGTAGTACTTCGCATCGCTGAGCTCTCGACAGCGATCGTCGGACCCTCGTACAGTCGACTCCTCCTCCTCACGATTGGCATCCTCACCATGGGGGTCGCCGCGCTGTTGATCATCGGCCAAACAGAGCTCAAACGCATGCTGGCACAGTCATCGATGGAGCAGATGGGCCTTGTCGCCATCGCTATCGCTATCAACACCGAACTCGCTATCGCAGCGTTACTGCTCCACATACTGGTTCACGGCATCGCGAAGAGCTCCGCTTTTATCACCGCGGGTCAGATGGAGGAGGCGACGGGCAAGCATCGAATTGCCGATATTGGTGGAATGCTACGGACCCATCCCTCCGTTGCCCGAGGCTTTATCCTCGCCGTGATCGCGCTCGTTGCGGTACCACCCTTTGGCCTGTTCTGGAGTGAAGCAGGCATCATCATCGCAACCATTCAGGCAGGCTACCTACTTCCTGCCATCGTTATCGTGCTCCTACTGCTTCTCGCCTCCGTCGGTCTCGCACGAGCAGGTCTCTCCTTGACCCTCGCTGAGCCTCTCCACCCCATCAGTACCGCAAGGTCGGTTGGGTCATCACTGCCTATTCTCCTCGCCACCTCCGCCGCGGTGCTCGTGGGCCTGCTTGGCACGCCGACCACGCAGGTCATCACCCATGTCGCCTCCATCGTTGTCCAGCGGGTCTGAATCATGTCTACCACAATCCCCACCAAGAGCCTCACGCCCAACGACGTCGCTCCAGCGCTCAGTGCCGCCCTCGAGGCTGGGGGACGAGTCGCCTTAGTGAGCGCCGAGGATCGATCCGATGACGGGGTTATCGAGATCGCCTATGTGTTGGCCAACACACCAACCGCACCCCTGGTTGAGTGGGCACTGCCGCTGGAGAGATCCGACCCACAACTCCTCTCAATGGCCTCACTCGACTTCTCGACTGGCCGATTCGAACGAGAGATCGCTGACCAATTTGGCGTCACGCTGGTGGGGCACCCGCAACCGGCACGGCTGGTCAAACATGCCCATTGGCCCAGTGAGTACCATCCGCTCCTCCATGGGGCAGCCCCTAGTCCGGGGAGACTCACCGATGAGCGTGGCTATCAGTTTCTGGAGGTCGACAGCGATGCCGTCTACGAAATCGGCGTCGGCCCCATTCATGCAGGGATCATTGAACCGGGTCACTTTCGATTTTCGGCGGTCGGTGAATCGATCATCACCATGAAGGCACGCCTCTGGTTCGTCCATCGCGGCATCGAGAAGTTGTTCGAGGGGTGCTCGTACCCCGAGGCCATCGTTCTCGCCGAGAAGATCTCTGGAGACACCTCGGTTGGCCACGCCCTCGCCATGGCCCAGGCGATCGAAGACGCGCTCGGGATCGAGATCGATACCACAAGTGCACTCCTACGCCAGCTCCTCCTCGGCTTGGAGCAGACCTACAACCTCATCAATGACATTGGGGCCATCGCAAACGACGTTGCCTTCTCCATCATTCATGCCTTCACCGGCGTCCAGCGCGAGCACGTCATGCGCGAGAACAGACGCCTTACCGGTCATCGACTGCTGCGCGGAGCGGTGAGGCTAGGGGGCGCCGACCTGCGCGAGCGACCTGATCCCCAGTTCTTTGTGGAGCGATTGACGGCGATGAACGAGATCATCGACATCTTCACCTCCAACATCATGGCCATGGACAGATTGAAGGGTACTGGCATCCTAGACACCGTTGATGCCAAAGCAATCGGGTGTGTTGGCTATGTCGCACTCGCCTCCGGTCTGCCCATTGCGGAGGTAGGAGCCCCGCTCCGTGACGCCTCGTTGGGTCATGGGGCCTCACTGGACAAAACCCCACCATTGGACCATGACAAACCGGCGCTGATCCACTCCCAGGCGCAAAACCACGCCGGGATCACGCCCTTACAAACCGGTGACGTCGCGGCCCGCCTTGATGTTCGCCTCCAACAGCTGCGTGCGACCTTGGTCCATCTCGCAGAGGTATCAGCACAACTGAGTGGGCATCCAATGTCCACAGTGACCGGCACCCAAGACTACTCGTTATCGAGAACAAGCGGAATCGCCTGCGTCGAGAGCTGGAGAGGCCGACTCACCCATCGTATCGTCGCTGAAAATGGATGCATCCTACGGGCAAAGATCGTCGACCCCTCCTTCTTCAACTGGCCAGCTGTCTCGATCTCTCTCCGTGGAGCGATGGTAGCCGATTTTCCGTTGATCAACAAGAGTTTCAATCTCTCCTACGCTGGCAACGACCTCTAAACGTTCGATGGACGACGACATAATCGATCGGCCCTAACCCGTGAGCGATCCCGACGCAACAGCGCCTTCCAAGAGCAGCCACTCACGCGACCCGTATCCATCACCAATGTACCGTTTGACGCGCTCTGCCGTCAACGATACATCCAAGGGTTCACCGGATATCGACAACGGGGAGAACTTCATGGATCCGATCAGCGCAACGCTTTGGGACCCTTACCACCTTGTGCCGCGCGCTGGGTCCAGCTACCAGAACGACGGAAGACTTTGGGACACCGCCAACGTGGGCGATGAGCGCCGTAGTCGCTTCATTCGCCTTCCCCTCGATCGGTCGCGCCCGAACCTCGACGCCGAGGGATCCATCACTCAACCGACTGAGGCGCTCGATCCTTCGCCCGGGACGAACCACAACATGAAGATCAACCATCTCCTCAGTACGATCCTCCATAGTGGCGAGACTAGCGTCGATCTCACTCAAGACCGTCAGCGAACCTGACAGCGACGGATTCGCAGACCGACTCTTGATCGAACAGCCATAGTCGGAGACGGCAACTCTTGTAGCGATTGACTATCGATCTACCCAGCCGCGCAGGACCTTGGCTCCCTCCCTAGAACCCGATGACTGTTGCGCCCTCGAGCGCATACCTGACAAAGGCGTCGCGGGCGTACTGCAGCACAAAGCCACGCTTGCGCAACGCCTCTTCGGTACCTGCAGCCTCAGCGGCGTTGCGACAGGTCCCGACCGGGACCCCAGCTGCGATCAAGGCATCAAGTTGATCGTTGTACTCGGTGACCACAGCGTCGCCGTCACTGCCATTGAGCGCCGCCTGTGCCGGGCCAAAACAATAGATCTCCAGTTCAACGTGCTGATCTGCGGCCACCTGGCGCACCCTTTCGGCGACATGCGATCCTGCTGACAACGAATCTGGGTCCCCATGGAATAGATGAACAACGACTTTAGCCATGAGCTATTTCCCTTCTTTCATGCGATCTTGACTCGCCTACCGTAGCGCCATCGTGGTCCCAACAAGCAGATGGAACTCCTCAATGGTCTGTGGTGCCTCGCATACCATCGGGACCACCGCCACGCGACCACCTGCGCGCCGGGCGACTTCCTGGAGTATCTCTGTCTCACGCATCGCCCTGGCCCGAAGGATCGGGTCGGTGACCTTGGCCGCCAAAAGACTCTGATTCACGATCCAGGCCTTGGGGTGAATACCGGCACGCTCAAGGTCCTCCTGGAGTGAGGCCGCTTCATGCACGGGCGTAGCCTCAGGTAGGGTCACTACCAAAACCGACGTGTACGTAGGATCGGTCAGTCGCGCAAGCAACTGCATCACCTCAGGTGACGCCTCACCACCCTGGCGGGCTACCTCACGGTGATAGGTCTGCGCTGAGTCCAACAGGAGTACCGTATGGCCGGTTGGCGCGGTATCGGCGACCACAAAGTGATCGCTGGCATGGGCAACAATACGAGCAAAGGCACCAAAGACGGCGATCTCCTCGGTGCACGGTGAGCGCAGATCCTCCTTGAGGACTGCGAGTGCGTCACCTTCGAGGTCAGCGCCGGCCTTGGCAAGCACCTCTGCGGTATAGGAGCGTGTCACTACTTCAGGATCGATACGACCGACATGCAGTCGTTCGGCGACACTTTGGCCCGCATCAGCAAGTACCGCTCCCAGATGGTCAGCTGGATCGGTAGTTGTTAGTTCAACCTCATGACCCCGACGAGCGAGTTCGAGGGCGACCGCAACCGCGAGGGTTGTCTTGCCAACCCCACCCTTGCCCATCGTCAGTACAAGCCCATTGCCCCGATGCGCCAACTCGTCAATCAACTCGTCAAAGCCGAGCTCCTCCGGTATCGTCGCCTCGCTCGGGTGGGGAGCTCCCGGCCCGACGCCACTGACAAAGGCCCGCAGGCCACTGATTCCATTCAAGCTGAAATCGACGAGAGCAACCTCATCACGCTCAATCGCAGCCAAGGCCGGGGGGAGATCTCGCACGAGCACGCGCGAACGGGCGGCCATGGCGTCAGCGAGGGGATCGCCCTCACCAGTTGCGACAAACATCCCGTTGAGTACGAGACGTTGGTGCGCAATACCTAAAGCGCCAAGCTCCTGTGCCGCTCTCGCTGCCTCATCGATCGCGATGGGGTCAGGTCTCGCCACCAAGACCAGCACGGTCTGTGCGCTATCGGCTAGGGTGGCTACCGCCTGACGATAGCGATCCTGCTGATTGCCCAGGCCGGCCAACGGCCCAATGCAGGAGGTCCCGAGGGTATTGGTATCGATAAAGTCGCTCCAAGCTCCCGGCAAGGCCAGGAGCCGTAACGTATGGCCGGTTGGTGCGGTATCGAAGAGGACATGGTCGTACTGCTCGGTTGCACGAGGCTCGGCCAGCAACGAGGTGAACTCATCGAAGGCAGCGATCTCAACCGTACACGCCCCTGATAGTTGTTCCTCAATGCTCCTAACGGCGGAGTCAGGAAGAAGCCCCCGGTACGGACCGACGACGCGCTCTCGGTAGGCCGCTGCGCTCGCAACGGGATCGATATTCATCGCGTCCAAGCCAGGGAGTACGCCACGAGGGGTCGATCCAAGTGTCGTCTCGAGCACCTCATCAAGGTTCGAAGCCGGATCTGTCGAGACCAACAGTACCCGTCGCCCCTGATCGGCCAAGGCCACCGCGGTCGCCGCCGCTGTTGAAGTCTTGCCGACACCGCCCTTCCCGGTGAAGAAGAGAAAGCGTGGGGGCGCGCTCAATAAGCCAGAGAGGATCGCTGGTCGGTTAGCCACAACAACCGGATCCGTTCGGTTCCGTTCCTTGGGCACTCTTTGCGCCCATCTGCACGAGCGTCGAATCGGCCCCACCACAACAGCCAGCATCCGTTGCATCACTTACCTCAGCCTGCACCGTAGCCGTCGGACCCTGCCCGGAGAGGGCACGGAGCGACCAAGTGATCAACTCATCGCGCGTCGGATAGCGTCCATAGGAGAGCAGCTCCCCGGCGACAACGACTGCCGGTAATGCCCCCTCACCCTCCTTGGCGAGCAACGCTTGGATCACGGAGTTCTCCACAAAACTGCCGGGCTCCTGTGAGAGGTTGTATCGAACGACCGTCACCCCTTGACCACCAAGCCAGGTGAGGTCAGCTGCAAAAGTCGATAGTGCCGGGTCAACACTTGGCCCACAGACACCTGTCGAACAGCACATTGCGGGATCAAAAACCTCAACGATTGCCACTACTGCTACCTCCTCCATCACCAGCCCACGATCTCGATGACGTGAAGTACATCGCTTATCGTCGAACAACGATCAGTTTAGCACAATCGCCGCAGCAGCAAGCCATCGAGGGAAGACCGACCCAACGACGTCATTCATCAACGTAATGCACAGGCAAGAAGCCGGCCTCGGCAGCATCGGTCCTAACCGACTCCATCGAAGGAGTGACGACTTGCACAAGGAAGGTTCGCTGGCACCAGGACGTCAGGGTTTTGACACGGTGGGTCAACTCACGCTTGCGTACCCTCGAACAACGCTTGGCCGCTTACCATCGACCCCAGCGTCATCCGTTGCGTTGACGTTCTCCACCCGACGCACGTTCGTGAAAACCACACTCTGGACCAGGAAATGACGACCACAACGCGCAGCCACCCAACAGAGTCAAACTGGCGGGGTCGCACTGGCGGGGTGCGTGGATCACTCAAGGGAGCAGTTCGGTAACCTCTGATCGTTCGCCCAACAGCTCGTCCCTCGTCGTGGCGATCGCGTCCTGAGCAGCCTCGTTGTGATCGAGTCCTGTGACGACTTCCCAGGAGTTTCCATCCGAACGGATCGGGAATCCGAACTGGAGACCCTCGGGAATCCCGTACTCTCCGTGCGACATCACTCCGACCGAAAACCAATCGTTCGCCGGCGTCGGGGTGGCGATCGAGCGAACCGTATCGATCACCGCGTTTGCCGCGGATGCCGCAGACGAGGCTCCTCGGGCTTCAATGATCGCCGCTCCGCGCTTTTGCACGGTCGTGACGAACTCACCGCTGAGCCAGGTGTGATCGCTGATCACCTTTGGAACCTCGATGCCATCGATCTCGGCATGGTAATAGTCCGGGAACTGTGTCGCAGAGTGGTTACCCCAGACTGCCATCTTGGTCACCGACGTCACCGGCTTATCAGCCTTTCTGGCCAGCTGCGTCATTGCACGATTCTGGTCGAGTCGCATCATGGAAAACCAGCGATCCGCCGGAACATCTTTGCCGTTCTCTCTCGCGATGAGACAGTTTGTGTTGCAAGGATTACCCACCACGACAACACGGACGTCATTCGCCGCCGAAGCGGCGATCGCCTGTCCCTGTGGCTTGAAGATTCCACCGTTGATGCCGAGCAGATCTCGCCGTTCCATACCTTGTTTGCGTGGGACCGATCCAATCAGCAAGGCCCAACTCACGCCGTCAAAGCCGACCTTCAGGTCGCTCGTGCTCACAACATTGACAAGATTTGGAAACGCGCAGTCATCGAGCTCCATCACCACGCCCTCGAGCGCGCGCATCGCTGGGTCGATCTCAATCAGCCGCAGCTCCACTGGCACATCAGCACCAAAGACATCGCCAGCCGCAATCCGAAACAACAGCGAGTAACTAATTTGTCCTGCCGCGCCCGTAACCGCAACCTTGACTGGACCTTTCATCTCTTCTCTTCCTTTCTCATCAACATTCTCATCTGTGATCGATAGTGACCGGTCACCGCCAGCCGACGAACCGATGTTCTTCGGACCAAATTCGATGTCCCCTAGATGCGTTCCGCAATCGCATGGCCGAACTCCGAACACGAGACCTCAGTGGCACCCTCCATGAGACGGGCAAAGTCGTAGGTGACAATCTTGGCTGCAATGGTCTCCTCAAGAGCACGGGTGATTGCATCAGCCACCTCCTGGAGACCGAGATACTCGAACATCATCACACCCGAGAGGATCACGGATCCCGGATTCACCTTGTCCTGTCCCGCATACTTGGGTGCGGTCCCATGGGTCGCCTCAAAAACGCCGTGTCCGGTAACGTAGTTGATGTTGCCTCCAGGGGCAATACCAATTCCGCCGACCTGTGCCGCTAGCGCATCGGAGAGGTAATCTCCATTGAGATTCATCGTTGCGATCACGTCGAACTCATCCGCCCGCGTAAGGACCTGTTGGAGCGCATTGTCAGCGATGGCATCTTTGACCAACAGACGGTCCCCAGGATCTCCGTGACACTCCTCCCAACTCACCGCTCGGTCAGCAAACTCCTCTTTGACGAGTTCGTAACCCCAGGAACGAAAAGCTCCCTCGGTAAACTTTTGAATATTGCCTTTATGCACCAAGGTGACGCTACGACGATGGTGCTCGAGTGCATAGTTCAGTGCTGCCCTGATCAGTCGCTGCGATCCAGTCTTCGAGATCGGCTTAATCCCTATGCCGGAGTCACTTCGAATCTCCCAGCCAAAGGTGTCATGAAGGAATTCACGGAGTTTGGCTGCCTCAGGGGTGCCCTCTGCCACCTCAAGACCGGCATAGACATCCTCTGTGTTCTCCCGGAAGATCACCATATCCACCAACTCCGGGCGACGCACCGGTGAAGGCACGCCCCGAAACCAACGGACTGGGCGAAGACATACGTAAAGATCCATGATCTGGCGAATGGCGACATTGAGAGAGCGAATCCCACCACCGACCGGCGTCGTCAATGGACCCTTGATACCAACACGATAGTCACGGAACGCCTCAATAGTCGCCTCGGGCAACCACTCGCCCGTCTCACGATAGGCCTTCTCTCCCGCAAGCACCTCCTTCCAGGAGACGCGCTGACCGTGTTTTGCGAGCGCGGTATCAAAGACGTGCTGGGCTGCCGGCCAGATATCAATACCAGTGCCGTCACCCTCAATGTAGGGCAATACGACGTCGTTAGGAACTACCAATTTGCCCTGCGCATCGAGGGTCAATTTCTCAGCCATAAGCCGATTCTACTCTTGCAGAGCCCCCGGCTTCCAATCAAGGATCGGCGCGCCGACCGTCATGCGGCGGGGACTGACACCAGGAGACCACCAGACGATCAGATCCATCGTGCGGTGCCGCGCTCGGCGCGCTCAGTTGTCGACCGAGCGCCGTAACCGCCATAGATTAGGGTCGTCGAACTCATCTGGGCTTGGGAACAGCGATGCGTCGTGGAGCGCGGCCACGAGGGCAGCGATATCGTCCTCGGTGCCATCGATCTCACCCGCAAAGCGCTCAGCACGCGCCCGCACCTCCGCCAGTGTGATCCCAAAGACCGACGCCATCACCGACCGGGCCGGGTCCTCGTCGAGGTACTGATTCATCCCTTCAATCCAGGTCGTGCTCCCAAAAACCGAAGGGCCGATCTGGGCCATCACCAGCTCGACAAAGGCCTGCACCACCGCCATCGTCGTCTGCAACTCTGCCACGTTGGCTACTTGAGCAGGGCTCGTGGACTGCTCAAGCATCGCCGTGGGGTCAAAATTGGTGAGAAAGTTCGGGTCTGACATCGCACCCTCGGTAAAGCTCTCCATCATGCGGGTGGTGTCAGCCTTGAGGTCGAGTAGATAGAGTCGGAGCTCGGTGTCGAACCGATCGAGGATCACCGGTTGCGCCAGGACCCTAGA
This sequence comes from Ferrimicrobium sp., assembly GCF_027319265.1. NCBI lineage: Bacteria > Bacillati > Actinomycetota > Acidimicrobiia > Acidimicrobiales > Acidimicrobiaceae > Ferrimicrobium > Ferrimicrobium sp. Next base: position 50,850 of record NZ_DAHVNP010000049.1, read on the forward strand.
GACGATGAGTTCGCGCATGCTCCAGTAGAGCGCCACCTCGTCGAGCGGTACGTGAATCGCCGTAGCCACTCGCTGCAGGTTGCCTACGATCACACCGAGATCCCCTGGCGGGGTGAGCGGCAAAAGGAGATCCTGCGTACCAAGCGCTGAGAGTGCATAATGGCCGACCAGTGATCCAACCTGTGCATTGGAAAACATTGGGCCCAACGAGGCCGACAGCGACGCCGCGAGAGACGCAAAATCCGTCTCAGCACCCAAGGACAGATCCATCGAGCCCGAGGGGACACTGCCCGCCAGCGCCGAAGCGAGCAGGTCGAGGTACGGTTTCAGTCCCTCAAGACACCGCTCCGCGATGTCGACGGGGCGCTCGACGAGGAGACGCCGAGGGGACCAGGGGATGCTCGAGAGGAATCCCACCGCCTCAAGGTGTCGCGTGGCAAGATCAAAGAGGGACTCCACCCTTGTGCGCTCGCTCATGGCCGGGAGTGCGTTGGCAGACTCAGCGCCGAGCGCGAGGCCCATAAACTGCCGTCGTAGACCCTGGGGGTCAACATTTGCCGATCCGATCGCCTTCATGATGTCATCCATCATGAATTGAAACGGGTTGATTGGCTCATCAGAATCGGCCACCACTACCTCCACAAAATCGACGACAACGCCTCTAAGTGTAGCCGAGAAGGACCATCCGAGAACTTTGTCGCCCAGCGGGAGGACTCAGACCCGCATACCACCGCGCAGCCAGGCGTTACTCTTGCGCCCCTGCGACTGAGATCCAGCTAAGAACTCGGTGTGAATCCCGGCGATTAGCACCGACTCATCGGCTAGGAAGCCTATCCTTTTAGGGGTAGGGCAACTGAGTCGATCAGGCAGCACGAGGAGGAGTACATCAAATGGAGGCACCACGGCCATCGTTACCGTGGCGAGTTCAAACGCCTCGGCGTTGGCTCGAGCTCACCGATGAACCGCTTGACGTGGGCTTGGTCTATGACTTCCTCAATCGAACGGATGCCGGTGGTATCGTGCTCTTCTCTGGAACCGTTCGAACCTACTCCTCCGAGATGGACCAAGTCTCTGCGATCCATTACGAAGCCTATCTTGACCTCGTCGCCGATCGCCTCGGCGAGATCGCAACATCGATCGAGGAGACCTTCGAAGAGGTTCGATCTCTCGTGATCATGCACCGCCTCGGCGAGGTGCCGACAGGTGCGTCGAGCGTCCTCGTAGGCTGTAGCGCTGGACACCGCGATGCTGCCTTCGGGGCAAGTCGCTATGGCATCGACACCATCAAGGTCGCCGTCCCGATCTGGAAACAAGAGAAGAACCAGCAGGGGGCACAGTGGTCGTCATCAGCGACACCTCTACAAGATATTCCAACCCCAATGAAAGGTTCCCATGGCTGAACTCTTATACGTTTTGATCCCAATCGCCTTTGTCGTTATCATCGGACTGCTCAGCTCGTTGCATCGGGTCAAGCCGGTCTCGATCGACGACGGCGTGCGCTCTTTCGACAGTATGCGTCGTGCTCTCAACAAGCAACACCGTAATGAACCTGCCTCTCCAGGCGCTGGCTCATCACGGTCCTAGATGGCGCTCATCACCCTCGACATCGGCGCTGCCTTCACGCGTATTCAGATCGGCAACGAGCCGATCTTAACCGTCGCTTCTGAGGCTGCCTACGACCTCGATCGCAAAACGGTGAAGGTTATCGGTGCGAACGCAAGCCAAGAGGTGTTGCGGAGCGGCTCCAAGACCAGGCTGGTCAGGATTATGGAACGGGGAGCGCCGGCCGATCCGGGAGTGTTGAGTGGCTTCCTCCAACAGGCGCTTCGATCGATCGGTGTACGCTCCTTCGGGCGCAGTGAGGTGCTCGTTGCGGCCACGACTCACGCCTCTCCACTCGACATCGCCTCACTCAAACGCTGCATCGAGAAGTTGAATGCCAAGACCGTCACCCCGTTGGAGACGCCGATCGCAGCTACCGCCGGTATTGATCAGGATGTGCTCGGCGAAGTCGGTACCATGACGGTGGTCCTCGGCGAATCGTTAGTCGAAGCGGGCATCGTGTCCTTTGGCAAACTCGCCGCGCGAGCTACGAGCCCAACCGGCGTGAGCTCATTGCGCAGCGCCATTCGCGAATCCGTCAAGACCACCTGCGACCTCGTCATCTCGGAGGAGGTCGCCAACGACATCTTGATTGAGCTGATCGATTTCCAGCGCAGCCATCGCGGAGTCCAGGCCAAGATCTGGGGTAGGAGCTTGGCCAACGGGGAGAGCGAGAGTGGCGTGATCACTGAGGATGTGATCTTCGCCGCTATTCTCCCAGGCCTTGAGCTCATCACTCAAACGATCACCTCATGTATCTCGCAGGCCCCAAACCAATTGGTGACCGACGTCGCTGATCGTGGACTGTGGCTCCTCGGTGGTGGTGCGCATCTCCCGGGCCTGGCACCCGAACTCGAACGACGCCTTGGCGTAGAGGTGCATACCATCGCAGAACCCGAACTCGCCGTCGTCCGCGGGCTCTCGGTGATTCATGCCGTGAACCCGACCAAGATCTACTGGTAAGGATCTCGCTCAAGATCGACAAAGAGCTGGCGGATCTGCGCATCACGATCATCTCGGAGCGCCTCAACCGCACGGTCGATCTCGGGTGACTCAAAGGCCACAGAGATCACCAATGCCCTCCGGCGTAGGTAGACGCTCTTGGCGCTTAGAGCAGCGAGTACCACTGGTATCGCGCGTTGGTCTCCAATGGCGCCGAGACTCGCCAGCGCAGCCTCTCGCACCAACAGTTCCTCGTGATCAGTAGCGAGTTCGATCAACCGTGGAACCAGCTCGGGGTCCTCCAATTCACCCGCGACAAAAGCTCCAAATTCGGCGACGAGCCACGAACCATCTTCCATCCATCGCTTCGCATGCACGCTCGAGCGCCGATCGTTTGGAACAGCCGTCACTGCAGCAATGCCGACCCGAGCATCTGGATGAGCAAGTGCTATCTCCAAGATCTCTTCATCTGGACCAAATCTTCGTTGATAGGCTCGATGCCCCTGCGCCAAGTGTTCGGCGGGCAACACTTCGAGCAGTGCTCGCAACTCCGCACGACTCCCATGGAGGAGGACCTCAAGCTCATCCGCCACGACGAGCTCCAGCGATGGTAAAGAGGGCGACCGCGGTTGCGGCACTGGCATTGAGCGACGCTACCGATGGTGCCATCGGGATCTTGACCAAGAGATCACAGCGCTGTCGCGTCAGCCGCGCAAGTCCGTCGCCTTCGGCACCGACGACGAGCGCAAGCGGTTCCGTGAGGAGGTTGGACTCGGCAAGGACGGTATCGGCCTCGGCGGCGAGACCGACGGTCCACACCCCATGTTTCTGGAGGAATGCTAAGGCGTTGGGGATACCGGCAACTACCGCAAAGTCGAGGTACTCCACCGCACCAGAGGCAACCTTGGTCACCGCTGGTGTGACGAGCGCCCCACGGCGCTCGGGCAGAATAACCCCACTCACGCCAGCTCCGGCCGCACTGCGCAACATGGCACCGAGATTCTGGGGATCTTGTATGCGATCAAGCACCAGCAACAGGGCATCCGCTCCCACAAGCTCGTCAAGGGCCCGTGATCGCAGAGGCTCCGCAATCGCGAGGACTCCCTGTGGTTGGAAGGAGGAGGCCCGCTCCCTAAAGGTACTCTCGCTGACCTCGCGCACCCGTACGCCGACCGAGGCCGCCACCTGGACAATCTCCTCGTCGACGGCCCTACGCTGGCACCAGACCTCCTGCACCAACCGGCGCCGAGCGCGCAGAAGCTCAAGGACAGCCCGGCGACCCTCCACCTGGGTCCCCCCGACGTTACGTTCACTCATCGACATTCACCCATAGAACGACACTCACTCATAGAACGGTGGCCACGACAAAGGTCGCGACACCGAGGCCAGCGCCGAGAGCCCCAAGACCCTCAGCACGCTTTGCCTTGACCAACACCGGGGCAGCCAGGACCGTGCCGAGCGCGCGCCCCAGGGCACCAAGCGATGGACCGAGACGTGGATGTTCTGCGATGATCGTGGCATCGATTGAGTGAATTTGATACCCTTTTGCGGCGATGGCGTCGAGACATTCACCAAGGAGAACCATCGAGTTCGCACCACGCAACGCAGGATCAGTATCGGGGAAGAGATCTCCGATACCACCGATGCCAGCGGCACCGAGGATCGCATCGGCAACAGCGTGGGCGAGACAGTCTCCATCTGAGTGACCGACGAGCCCCGGTGGTCCAAAGTGCTCGCCCGCAAGGACCAGATCACCACCTCCGTCAGGATCGAAGGGGTGAATGTCAAAACCGAGCCCAACCCGTGGAATGCGCCATCGATCCAGATCGCTGCGCAGTGTGATCTTGGCGGCGAGTTCCTCACCCGCAACGATCGTCACTGGGTAACCCAACTGCTCGGCGATGGCCGCCTCGTCAGTCGCGTCCTGCTCCGCCTCAACGACCTCGGCTAACACCTTTCGAGCAAAACCCTGTGGCGTCTGCACTCGAACGATACTGCTACGGTCGAGGGTCTGGCGAACCATCCCTCCTTCAACGACCTTGAGCGTGTCGACGGAGCTGATCGCAGGCACCACCGCTGCACAACCCCGAGCGAGCGCCGCCACCACTCGTTCAAACAACGCTGGCGATGCAAAGGGACGGGCTGCATCGTGCACGAGGACATACTCGACATCATCACCAAGTACTCGAAAGGCATTGGCGACGGAGCCTGTGCGTGTCGCGCCGCCAAAGGTATAGATCAGTTCCGGGGTAGATTCCGGGAGTTCGTAGCCTAGCGGCAAGGCAACCACGATCTGGTTCGAGACCGACCGTGCTTGGGCGATCGCTGAATCGAGCAGACTCACCCCGCCGATGCGTTCAAATTGTTTGTGGCCTCCGAATCGCTCCCCGGATCCGGCAGCGACAATCAGGGTGCCAACCGTCAAGAACCGCTCCGCTACGCGAGTGCCTTGTCGAGTCGCCCCTCAGCATCTTCAGGAGTAACCGACAGGGCGAAGGTAAGTTCCGAGACCAGGATCTGACGCGCCTTGGCTAACATCCGTCGTTCACCCGCCGAAAGACCCTTATCATTATCGCGGATGGTTAAATTACGAACAACCTCTGCCACCTGATAGATGTCGCCCGACTTCAACTTCTCAACATGATTCTTGTAACGCCGTGACCAATTTGTTGGCATTCGCGCGTCCTTCTTGCCAAGGACAGCGAAGACCTCCTCCACCTCTTCATCGTTGATCACGTCGCGCAAACCAACCTCTTCGGCCAGTTCAACTGGGACACGAACCGTCAGATCCCCATACGCAATCTTGAGGACGAAGTACTCACGTTCTTCACCAAAATCCTCACGCCGCTCCCGATCTTCGATGATGGCAGCACCATGGTGGGGATAGACGACCTTGTCGCCGACTTCAAATGACAATGAAACCGCCTTCCAGGAAGGACACACAGTAAGGATTAACTGAACTTTTCTATTAGTATACCAGGTCGGGTGCAGGGGGGTGGATATGCTCAAGTGGGCTGGTGTCGACGATACCGCTATGGCGGTCTCACTTTTGCGGGAACATCCTGTCTTTTCGCACTTCCCCGGAGCGCTCTGTGCTCCGCAATTTCTCGAAGCGCATCTGTTACGTCGTCACCGAGGTGAGACACTCTACGAAATTGGTACCCCCGGAGACGAGTGCTATCTCATCTGTTCAGGGCGCGTTGGCCTGCTCGCTGCCGGTCCCTGGGGTCGACCAAGCCTGTTTGCAATCAAAGCCAGGGGTGCGGTCGTCGGCGACCTCAGTCTCTTTGACGATGCGCCACGTACCTCAACCGCACAGGTGCTCGAGACGTCGGCCATCCTCACAATCCCCTACCCATTGCTACGCGAGAGCATCGCAAGCGATCCCTCGTTAGCACAGAGAGTCCTCAGTGCCTACGCAGCACGGATTCGCGATAACGATGACCGTCTTGTCGAGGCGCTCAACCTGGATCTCATCAACCGTCTGGCGCGACGCATCCTTGAGTTTGCCCAAGGTGAGACTGAGTTTGTACTTAACCTTACGCAAGAAGAGATCGCCAGCCTGGTGGGAGCTTCGCGAGAGCGCACCAATAAGGCCTTGGGCGTCCTCCAACGGTGCGGAGCGCTGGAGATTCGTGGTCACCACCTCTACCGAGTCCTTGACCTAGAGAAGCTAACCCTCCTAGCGCTCCAGTGGGGTGACGATCGGTGTCACACCGAGCGCCTCCCTGATCACACGGGCCCAATCGGGCCCAATCTCGTCGAGCGCTCCTAGCTCCTGCTCGGAGGCCGAACGGATGGCATCAAGGGTTGGGTAACGGTCTAAGAGCACCCGAACCGCTGCGGTAGGGATGCGCGAGATGTTGCTCAGGATACGAGAACCCCGTGACGGTAGCGTGAAGAGCGATAGGTCGCCCTGATGATCGACGTTGATCTGCCGGAGCGGCTCACAGATCGCTTGGCGCGCGACCCAACCCGCAAAAGTGCGCAGATCGGTCACATCATCCGTCGAAAGTGACGCCAGCGAGTCACGGACAGCCTCGATTTCAATCGGATCGCTATAGCCAAGGAAATCAAAGATCAACGAATCGAAGCGCTCCTCGAAGTCGAGAGAGATCTCAGCCGACTGCAGCGCGAGTAGTCGTCCGTCGGTGCCCAATTCGAGTAGATATCCCTCAATCTCGGCACCAATCCGACGGACCATCTCGCCACGCTGCAGTGCAAAGAGCACATCGCGAAAAGTGACTTGACCATTGAGTTCCAGCGGCACCAGACTGGTGAGCACCGACTCAAACCGTTCCCGGTAACGCTCGAGCGTCGACAGAGCCTGACTCGCCCGCGACAGCACCGCCGGGATCGGTTGGAGTGTCTGCTTATGATTGCGATAGTAGACCGAGATCACCGACAACTCCTCGGAGACCGCCACGACCACTGCGTCAACGCTCGATGCCACACGCTCTGCTGTCCGGTGTCTCGTCCCAGTCTCGGTGGTGACCAGACGCGGATCGGGCACGAGGTGGACATTGGCTCTCACGATTCTGGTTCCATTCGCAGAGAGAATGATTGCTCCGTCCATCTTTGCCAGCTCAAAAAGCTTTTGTGGCGAAAACGCCGCCTCGATCAGAAAGCCACCAGTGCAGATCTCTAGCACCTCCGCCGCATCACCGAGCACCACTAGGGCACCGGTGCGGGCCAGAAGAATACGATCGAGCCCAGCGCGTAAAAGCGTTCCGGGAGCCACCCGGGCCAGTGCTGTTTGCTGAAACTCAGTCGTCGATGCACTCATTTGGCTACAAGCCTACCACCTGCAGACGTTCTGGCTTATAGAGACCGAGTTCCTCAAGAACCTCGCGCAAATAGGGCCGCGTTCGGGGCGTAATGATCTCGCCAGGAGCTACCGGCAGCGATTGGGTCAGCCCACGAATCGCATCGTCAGGGATCAGCTCGCCGAGCAACCCGATCTCAGCGCAGGCCAGCAGTGGCCGCTTGAGCGCGTGCCCACGCCGCGAACTCACCAACGCGATAGCGAGTGCCAGGTCGATCCGAGGATCGACGACGACACCACCACTGGGTATGGCAACAAGCACCTCGCGTTCCGAAAGATCGAGATCGCAGTGCTTGTCAATCACCGACATCAGGTAGCGCACCCGATCAACTTCAATCCCACGCGAGAGGAGTCTGCCTTTGGACTTCGCTCCTACCAGCGCATTAACCTCAACGACTTGAGCCAGTCGTCCCACGCGCACCCCAGCCCAGGCCCGTCCCACCTCTGGGGTGCCCTCAAGGCGATTGCTCTCCTCGATCATATGGATACCGTTGGCCTCGAGCGAGAGACGGCGAACCCCATCACTTGGGCCAAACCGATTCTTCCTCACCATTACGCGGCGTACTCCAGGAGCACCAGTGGGTTCAAGCATCAACGAGGCATCGACCATGTGTTCCACGTACCGAGGACCCAGAAGATCTCCATCCTTGGTGACCTGGCCAATGACGACGACCACGAGTTCACGTTGCTTGGCTACTTTCACGACCGCGTCTACAAACTCCTTCATCAAGGTCACCCCGATGGCCAGGGCCTGTAGCGAGTCGATGACGATAAACCTCGCCTCGGTGGCCTCCATGGCCGCCAACGCCTGATCGCTGTCGCGAGTGGCGAGCACAAGTAGTTGGTCGTAGGAGCCAGCCAAACGTTCCGCTCGCTCAGCGAGCTGCAGACTCGTCTCCTCTGCCGAGATGTAAAGACTAGGGGTCGACTCCATGATTTTGGCCGACATACCAAGAATGAGCGAGGACTTCCCCACGCCCGGCTCACCCGAGACGAGGACTACGGATCCGAGGACAAATCCATCTCCGAGTAGCTCATCAAAGCCCGATACACCGGAGGTCAAACGCCGCTGACGCCCACGCACTACCCTCGAGAGTGGCACAGGTGCCTCATACGCCTTTGTCGCCGACGCGGCGACAGTCTCCTCGGCGATAAGACCCCACTGGCCGCAGCCAGAGCACTGACCCATCCAGGCAAGATGGACTTCACCACAACCGGAGCACCGAAATCTCTGCTTCATCTACTCCGGTCTAGTTCGAGACTCAGACAGCCATGCCCTACCAACGATGCGCGCACATCCCCTCAGGCAAGCGACGATAAGACTATTCAGCGCTTGAGGACTCAGCGAGCTCCATCGGCGTGGTATCAACCCCTTCGATCACACGGAAGACGACGTCTTCCCCATCCAGATCAACCACTACCATCTCGCCTGGATGGAACTCCTTATTGAGCAATCGTTCAGAGAGCGGGTCCTCAATCAGGCGTTGCAGCGTGCGTCGTAACGGACGTGCACCGAGTTCGCGGTCGTAGCCGACCTTGGCTAGATGTGCACGCACCGACTCGGTCAGCTCAATGCCGATCGCCTTGGTCTCAAGTTGCGTCTGTATCCGCTTGAATAGGAGATCAACGATCTGCTCTACCTCTGGCTGCGTCAACTCGTGGAACACGATGACCTCATCAATACGGTTCAGAAACTCGGGCTTAAAGTGCGACTTCAGAGCCTCATTGAGCTTGATTCGCATCTTCTCATGATTCACAGCGTCGGTGTTCTTCGAGAATCCCACCTGACTCTTGTGCAGATCGGCACTACCCAGGTTTGAGGTCATGATCAAGATGGTGTTCTTAAAGTCCACAGCTCTACCTTGGGCGTCGGTTAGACGACCATCCTCCAAGATTTGCAGCAATGTGTTAAAGATGTCGGGATGCGCCTTCTCGATCTCATCAAAGAGCACCACCGAGAATGGCTTCCTTCGCACCGCTTCGGTCAACTGCCCACCCTCGTCATAGCCGACGTACCCAGGAGGGGAGCCAACCAGGCGTGCCACGGTGTGCTTCTCCATATACTCGCTCATGTCGAGCTGGATCAATGCATCCGGATCGCCAAAGAGGAACTCCGCCAATGTCTTGGCAAGCTCAGTTTTACCGACACCGGTTGGGCCAAGAAAGATAAAGGAGCCAGAGGGACGCCTTGGATCCTTCAACCCAGCGTGCGTGCGTCGGATCGAACGAGACAGCGCAGAGATCGCCTCCTGCTGCCCAACGATACGGCGGTGGAGCTCATCTTCCATCCGGAGCAGTTTGGCGGTCTCCTCCTCGGTCAAACGATTGACAGGGATACCCGTCCACATCGCAAGAACCTCAGCAATGACCTCCTCATCGACAACTCCGTAACGCTCCTTGCCCTCCTCTTTCCAGGATGCCTCAAGCTCACTCTTGCGCTGGGCCAATTCGCCCTCTTTCGTCGAGAGCCGCTTCGCCTCATCGAAGTTTTGGCGAGCTAACGCTGAATCCTTGTCTTTGCGCGTGCGCACCAGATCATCATCGATCTTACGCAACTCAGGCGGAGAGGTTACCCGCTTGATACGCAGTCGACTACCCGCTTCGTCGATCAAATCAATCGCCTTATCGGGAAGAAAACGATCCGAGATATATCGATCGGCCATATTGGCGGCCGCTACGAGCGCCTCATCGGTGATGGTTACGTTGTGATGAGATTCGTAGCGCTCACGAAGGCCCTTCAAGATCTCGAAGGTATCCTCGATCGAGGGTTCTCCCACCGTAATCGGCTGAAATCGACGTTCAAGCGCAGCATCCTTTTCGAAATGCTTGCGATACTCATCGATCGTGGTCGCCCCAATCGTCTGTAGCTCACCTCGGGCCAGCATTGGCTTGAGAATCGAAGCAGCGTCAATCGCTCCCTCTGCGGCACCAGCACCGACAAGGGTATGGATCTCATCGATGAAGAGAACAATGTTCTCCTTGGTACGCACCTCTTTGAGAACCTTCTTCAACCGCTCCTCAAAATCACCGCGATACCGGCTTCCCGCCACCAAGGCTCCGAGATCAAGGGTGTAGATCTGCTTGCCTCGCAGAGTTTCAGGAACGTCGCCTTGCACGATCTTCTCAGCAAGACCCTCCACAATGGCGGACTTACCAACGCCAGGCTCACCGATCAGCACGGGATTATTTTTCTGTCGGCGCGAGAGAACCTGCATCATCCGTTCGATCTCACGATCACGTCCAACGACTGGATCGAGTTTGTGCTCTCGAGCCATCTGTGTGAGGTTGCGACCAAACTGGTCAAGGACGGCAGACCCTCCGGACTGCTCCTGACCGGTCGATGGACCCACCCCTGCGCCAGCCGGCTGCTTACCTTCGTAGGTGGTAAGGATCTGCATGACCTGAGAACGCACTCTCGTCAGATCGATACCAAGGTTCATCAGCACCTTCGACCCGGTTCCTTCACCCTCACGGACGAGGCCAAGCAACATGTGCTCGGTACCGATGTAGTTGTGGCCGAGCTGCAGTGCCTCTCGCAATGAATACTCAAGCACCTTCTTGGCGCTTACGGTAAAGGCTGGAGAGTTCGGTGTAGGGCCCGACGAAGGCTCAGCAAGCTTGACAACCTCCTCCCGGAGGCTCTCCAACGTGACACCAAGTGACTCGAGCGCCTTTGCGGCGATCCCATCGCCTTCGTGCACAAGACCAAGCAATATGTGTTCCGTGCCAATGTAATTGTGGTGGAGAAGCTTAGCTTCCTCCTGAGCGAGCACCAATACCCGGCGAGCACGATCCGTAAAACGTTCGAACAAGTTAACTGCCTCCTCATCGAGATTCCTAGCCGGAGTCACCCGGCGACACAATCCCGATCTATGTTTTCATCAGTCTAGTCAACACCAACGACAAGCTTTCCATGCCCGCCTACATCTTGGATAGCGTGAGAACACCGTTTTCTCACTCTATCCCTTGGGTCCCCCGTCATCCCTGGGGTCCCCTATCCAACCTATCGCCACGCATCCTTGATCATACGACGGCCAACCGATCCCCCTCACACAACCCCCAGGTTTCTTGCCCAACCTCACCTGCCAAACCTTCTAGGGCGCGAATCCACTCGCAGTAAGGTTGTCCTGATGCCCACAACGACGTCTCTCATCCTTGGCTGCTATCGTCCCGACTTGACCAAAACCCAACCAACAATTTGCTGGCTCCCCAAACACCTGGTCCACCAGCAGGTCAGCTGGACATCGATGACGAGATATTGGCGACCAGTATTGTGCTTATCATTCGAGAGCCTCTAGGGTAGAGGATGGTGGAATACGAAATCAGTCTAACAGAGCCATGGATGAGCCATTCCCTAGCACTTCTTGAGGAGCAGCTGCGCGAGGCCGCGGTTACCGGCGACCCAATGATCAGTGAAGCAGCAACCCATCTCATCGCGGCAGGAGGTAAACGTATCCGGCCGATGATCTCGTTCGCGGTCGCTCATGCCCTCGGCTGGTCGCCAGAGAAAATCGCCTCCTATGCGGGATCTGCGATGGTGCAGGGTGCCGTGGCCGTTGAACTCGTCCATCTGGCCTCGCTGTATCACGATGACGTCATGGACGAAGCAAGCGAACGTCGCGGCGTCCAGAGTGTCAACTTGAAGTTTGGGAATCTGATCGCCATCGTTACCGGCGACTTTCTGCTGGCCAAGGCCGCTGGTATCTCCGCGCGCCTAAGCCAGGAGACCGCGACCCTGCTCGCTGACACCCTCGCACGTATGTGTGAAGGGCAGATCCTTGAAGTCGCCGCCGCCCATCGTCTCGATCGCAGTCGTGCCGAATATCTCGCTGCGATCGCGGGAAAGACGGCCTCCCTGATGGCGGCGTCGGCGCGCATTCCCGCCTTGATCGCTGGCCTACCAGCCGATGAGATCGCGATGCTTACCGAGATCGGCGAGTCCATTGGGATGGTCTTCCAAATCAGGGATGACATCATGGACATCTTCGCACCCAAGGAGATCTTGAAGAAGGAGCCTGGACAGGACCTTCTTGAGGGGGTCTACACTCTCCCGGTCATCCTCTTCCTCGCCGATCCGGCGGACGGCCAAGCGTTAGCCCGGCTGCTTCCCAACGCCAATACCGGCAGAAACCTCCGGCAAATCGCCGAGTTACTCCGTAGTTCGGGAGCACTCGACGAATCGCTTGCGACCATGGATCACTACCGGGACCGTGTGGGCGAACTCACCGCCCACTTGAGTCAGTACGACTTCAGCTGGGTCACGAATCTCTTCACACAACTCATCGACTCCACCCGCGTCGCGGTTGATCAGGGGACAGGGTTCCTCCGACTAGCTACCTAGCAGTACTTCACCTTTGGCGAGATCATGCACCACATCGCTCCCAGCCGCAGAGTCGCCTCTCTTGTGCCAGTAAGCGTAACCCAGCAATATTTCCACTCGACTTCACGACGATTCCGGACGAAGCGCCGGGAACGCAATCACCTCTTTGATATGTGGAGCGTCTGTTAACAAAACCACGAGACGATCGATCCCGATGCCGAGGCCACCGGTTGGGGGCATGCCATGTTCAAGGGCCCGAAGAAAGTCCTCGTCCAACACCATGGCCTCGTCATCTCCTTGCAATCGAGCCTGTGCTTGCTGGAGAAATCGTCGACGCTGCTCATCTGGATCATTCAGCTCCGAGTAGGCCGTGCCAACCTCTCGTCCCATGATCACGAGATCAAACTGCTCGACACGGCCAGCCTTGGCAGGATCACGGTGATCCCTTGCTAGCGGCGAGACCTCTTTGGGAAAGTCAAGCACAAAGGTCGGCTCCACCAGCGTAGGCTCCACCAGCTCCTCATACAGCGAGAACAGAATACGCCCAGGGCCGTCGCCTTCGTCTACCTTGACCGCATGGTCAGCGGCGAGCCGTGCGAGCTCTTCTCGCCCTTGTTCGAGCCGGATCGTCTGGCCGATGGATTCGCTGACGAGTTCCTCCATCGTCGCACGGCGGAATGGAGGAGTAAGGTCGATCACCTGACTCTGACAGGTGATACGTAAGGAACCCTGCGCCGACATCGCTGCATGCGAGATAAGTGCCTCGGTAAGGTCAATCATCCCATAGACATCCGTATAGGCCTGATACACCTCCAGCATGGTGAACTCAGGGTTATGCCTCGGAGAAAGCCCTTCGTTACGGAAGTCACGACCAAGCTCAAAGACCCGCTCGAAACCTCCCACCACAAGCCGCTTGAGGTAGAGCTCTGGGGCAATCCGGAGGAAGAAGTCGGCGTCAAGTGCATTGTGATGGGTTACAAATGGTTTCGCAATCGCACCAGAGGCAACCGGCTGAAGAATGGGTGTCTCCACCTCGATAAAACCGCGATCAGTCAGGTCACTGCGCACCTGTGCGATGATGCGAGACCGGGTAAGCAATCGTTCACGCACCTCTGGATTGGCCCACAGGTCAACATAACGTTGGCGATACCGGGTGTCGGGATCAGTAATACCGCGCCATTTATCTCCAAAGTTACGACGGGCACGCGCAAGAAGTTGCCAGGCCGCCACCTCCACAGATAGCTCACCACTGCGCGATGTCATCACCTCTCCAGTGACGCTGACCCAATCGCCTAGCACGCGCTGATGGACAAAACGTTCGAAGTCCTCCGTGGTCTCACGACGCAGTAATAGCTGGATCTTCCCACTCGAGTCAACAAGATCGCCAAAGGCCAGCTTGCCTTGACGCCGGAAGCGCATCAGACGTCCTGCAATCGTTACCACCCGACCAGTCTTGCTGTCTGCACCTAGGTGCTCGAAGGACGCGCGGACCGGGCCAATCGGCTCCACCGCCGCCACCTCATAGGGGATAACTTCATCGGTCAGTGATTCTCTCTCATCGTTCACTGACTCTGTCTCATCGTTCACTGAGTAACCCCCGTCGCTCCGTATTCGTCGTCGGTGGACGATTCCGCTCCCAGATGAGTCTAAGGCCGTGCAAGGTGAGCCATGGCTCGACCTGGGTGATGACGGGGATAAAGGGTGCCAACAACTCAGCGAGACCACCCGTCCCAATCACCGTCGCTGGACCGATCAGCTCCTCGGTATCGGCAACAATCTGGGTCACCTGTCCCTTGATTCCATAGAGCACACCCGCCTGAATCGACTCAACCGTCGTCTTGCCGATGACCGACCTCGGCGCTACAAGCTCGACTTTACGCAGCGCTGCGGCCCGAGAGATGAGTGCATCGAGTGCGACCATCACGCCCGGACAGATCGCACCCCCGAGATAGTCACCCTCAGCGGCAACCACATCGAAGGTGGTAGCGGTTCCCAGATCAACGATGATCGCTGGACCCCCATAGAGGTCATGGGCGCCGACTGCATCAGCAAGTCGATCTGGTCCAACCTCAGCAGGGTTGTCATACCGGATCGTAAGACCGATATCAAGCCCACGACCGAGTACCAGCGGCTCGATCGCCAACCACCTACGGGACACATCGATCATCGCCTGGGTTGCACTTGGTGCGGAGGAGGAGATAATCACTCCAGCCATCCCACCAGCAGCCATCCCCGCAGACAGGGCCAACCCTCGAGCATCGATGAACTGGCGCAGCAGCAGGTAGATCTCATCGACGGTGCGATCGATCCTCGTCGCAAGGCGTAGATGGGCCAACAGCCCATCCTCGGCTCTACGACCAACCCCCGAAGGACCAAGCTCGTAAAAACCAAAGACAGTTTCCGTATTGCCGATATCGACGGTGAGCAGCAGCTCAGTCACTGCGATGCCTCCTGTTCATTCCTCAAGCTCAGGGGTTGGCCTCGATCACTGTCGCCTCTGTGCGTCGAATCTCGCTCATTGGTGCCCCAACGGCCCGCCACGCGATCGAATCGGGCAATCCTGACCACTTCTTCGGGGATGGAGCTGTCGAAGCCGAAGGCTCTTGCCATCTTGGGATCGATTTCAGCCAACGGTACCAGCACAAAAGCCCGCTCCGCCATTCGAGGATGCGGAACACAAAGATCGGCGCTCGTAATCGTCAGGCCAGGGATAGTGAGGATATCAATGTCAAGCGTGCGCGGGCCAAACCGTACTAACCGTTCCCGTCCAAACGCTGCCTCAATACGATGAATGTGGGCGAGCAGCGCAAAAGGTGACTGGTCCCAGGTCATCGTCATCACGGCGTTAAGATAGTCAGGCTGGTTGGCCGGTCCACCAACTGGTGCGGTGCGGTACAGCGATGATACCGACAATGACTCCCCCAGCTCCACGAGCGCACTCTCCATCTGGCGCTGAGGATCGACAAGGTTCGCGCCTAATCCAAGGTAGACCTTCACCGCTGAGTCGCCACCGCGCCGCCAGAGATTGGCGTGACCAACGTCACGATTACCCCATCTGAGACGAGCGAGATAGGAGGTCGACACTTGGTGACCGAGATCTCAATCGACTCGATTCGTGAGCACTCCGCAACATCGAGGATGCCAATGGTGATGCGCTCGGCCACCGTCTCGAGGAGCTTAGGGGCGGGCTCAAGCGCCGCTGGAATCACCTGATCCAGTAACGAGTAATCGAAGGTACCCCGAATGTTGTCATGGAGACCACGATCCACCTTGAGGAGCAGACGGACTCCGATCCTGATTGGCTGAGGAGCGGCTCGTTCAGCCTCCGACAGGCCTACATGGGCCATGAGTTCAATGTGGGGAATGTCGATGATGTCACTCATTGTCTTGCCTCGCGAGCTCCATTGCGTCGATCAGCCTGAGATACTCCATCACCGGAGTGACCTCATGCACGCGAACCACCGAGGCCCCATGCGTCAGCGCCCATATATTCGCTGCCAGACTCTCCTCTTCGCGTTGTGCGGGGTCTTCGATCCGGTTGAGCCTCGAAAGACCGGCTAAAAAGGACTTACGCGAGATCCCGACGAGGACAGGCGCACCAAGATCACAAAAACGCATAAGATGGCGCAACAGCTCCAGGTTATGGTGGATCGATTTGCCGAAACCGATGCCCGGATCGAGATAGAGTTCCTGGACACCAAAGGTCTGTGCATCTTGACGACACGCCGCAAGGAAACGATACACCTCATCGACGACATCGGTGTAATGGGGTGCTTGTTGCATCGTCGTTGGATCACCCTGTGCATGCATCGCGACCCAACCCGCCCCAAACTCTGCCGCCACCCGGCCAAGTGAAGCACTGACGTCATTGACGATGGTGGCTCCATGCGCGAGTGCCGACCGAGCAACTGCTTCCTTACGAGTGTCGATCGAGACCACACCGACCTCGGCAAGCGCCTCGACTACCGGCAAGACTCGGCGTTCTTCCTCATCATCGGGGACCGTTCGCGCTCCTGGACGGGTTGACTCACCACCAACATCGACGATCGCGGCTCCCTGGGCAAAGAGTTCCCTGCCGTGGTCAATGGCGTCCTGAGTATCAACATACCTACCTCCATCGGAAAACGAGTCAGGAGTGACGTTGACGATCCCCATGACCGCCGGTCGTGGTCGATGCGACGGCGCTAGGGTCCCACTCATCGCGCACCAGCCGACACCGTGAACTCAGTGCTGACTCGAACCCCTGGCTTGTTCACTCCACGCATCGACATGCATAGGTGCTCAGCGACCACACTCACCTTGACCGCACGAGATCCGGTCACTTTCGCGATATCCTGGGCGATGTCCCGAGTCATGCGTTCTTGGAGTTGGAGGCGATGCGCATGTCGTTCGACGACGTGGACCAGCGCCGAGATCCCGACGACCGCGTCTACAGGCAGATATTCAATGGTTACGTTTCCAAAGAACGGCAAAAGATGATGTTCGCACAACGAGTAGAAGCTGACCGCCTCCAAATGGACCGACCCACCATCGTTGAGTTCAAAACGCACCGCCGAGGGCTCTAGCTCCCCCAACCCGTCAGTTGCCGACTCAAGAAAGGTGATCCAACGCTCCGGCGTATGGTCGTATACCTCTCGATCGAACTGTACTCCGCTGCGGCCACCAAGGTAAGCAAGAATCTCCCCAACGGCAGCAACCGCCTCATCGCGTGTGGTCACTAGAGCTTCTCACGATACTTCGCGATGTACGAGAGGTTCCGATACTTTTCCGCCACATCAAGACCATACCCGACGACGAACTCCCGTGGAATCGAGAAACCAACGTAGTCAGGTGCGACTAATTCGCGCTGCTCACCCTCTTTGAGCAGCAAGGTACACACCCTCAGCGACTGAGGATTTCTGGAACGCAAGTTGTGCAACAGATACCGCAGTGTGAGTCCACTCTCAATAATATCTTCGACCAACAAGACATCGCGATCCACAAGATCGATGTCGAGATCCTTGATAATTCTTACGACACCGGAGGTCTTCGTTGCATCACCATAGGACGAGACCGCCATGAAATCGACACTCACCGGGAGATCAATCGCTCTTGCAAGGTCAGTCATAAAGACGAAGGCACCCTTGAGAACGCCGATCAGGAGCGGAGAGCGACCCCGATAGTCCTGGGTGATCGTCGCACCAAGCTCCTCAACTCGCTGTGCGATTCTTTCAGCACTGACCACCACCTCACCGAGATGTTTGTCCTCATCACGCCAACCCATACCTTCAACCTCTCTCCGCGAGCCCAGCAACCCAATCCATCTTAGGACCGTGACATCATCGTTACCCTCAAGGACAGCTCCTTGTCAAGGTGACGCTCCAGCCCATCAGATGCGATGGGAGGAGCCGTCTTCACCACAGCGATCACCGGTGTCTTCTCGGCCGACCGCGAGCAGCACACAGCGTCAGCGGCCTCCTCGATGCTAGGGCCGCCGACTCATCACCGTAGGACCATGCAACAGCTCCTGAGTTGTGGAACGACTGGGCAATCAGCCCTGCGTAGCGCCCCAATAGCTACTCATAGTGGAAACTGTAGGAGACAACTCCCGTCATTGTCGTAAAACATGAGTTCATCACCTATTCTTCGAACAGTGATCGCACCAACGATCTGATGGGCCCTCCGCTGGCCGACCGCGACCTCACGGATCGCTTCAAGGTGCGCACCATCGAGCCTGAGCCCCAAGCCTTTCGAAAGCAACCCATTGAGTTGGTGGCGCGCGAGTATCGGAGGGAGCTCCTCCAAGCGCCAGGGCACCTCATCTAAGAGCACCTCCACGGCCGCTGCGTACTCCTGAGAACGCAGGGCTGTGCGCGCGAGAATAGGAATCACATCACGCTGGACGATAGCCGCTGCCAACGGTAGAAGCTCGCTCCGTACACGATTGCGAACAAAACGCGGATCGACGTTGCTGGGATCATCAAAGGACCATATGCCAGCCGCATCACAGAGAAGATGGAGCTCGGTGCGGCGTAGACGAAGGATGGGGTGTCTACGTCCCGGCTGCATGCCGCCAACTCCTACCAGACCCGCACCTCGCAACAGATTGGCGAGCACCGTTTCCGCTTGATCGTCCATGGTGTGGGCAGTCGCGGCATCTCCGAGTTTCATGAGTCGCGCTTGCCGTGCTCGATCCTCGAGGTTACCACCCGTCTCCAGGACAACGCGGTACTCCAGGACGCCAATGCCGTACGGTCCCAAGGCGTCCGCAATCATGGCTCCCTCGACGTTTGAGCCAGTACGAAGACCATGGTCAACGTGGATCCCGATGACCTGTTGATGGTTTGCCCACGCAAGGAGGGCAAGACCCATCGAGTCACGCCCGCCAGAGATCCCAACCCGTACCGGTTCCTGCCCCCACAGATCGAGATCCGAACGCGCGATCAGTTCCCGAAGCGAGACACCACGACGACTAAGTTCTCCTGCTATGGCCTCTCGACGCGCACTCGGCATGGGAGTCAATTTATCCTGGATCGCCGACGGGAGGTGGCGCCTAGGCTCTTCGGACCGATGGCGTCCTTTGTGACATGCGACGAAGCCAACAAGCTGGATCCGTCAGCTCGTCAGCTGTTGGCAGGCCATCTGGCGTATTAAAGACGCGCTGAGGTGCGCGTTCATCGGCCTCGGCGATCGCCTGAAAAAACTGCAGCCCCACGGAGTACTGGCGGCGCTTCGATGCAATCCCAGAGAACTGGGCGACGATTTTGCCTAGACCGGCGGCCTGCCTTCGTTCGTCGATCACGTCCTCAAACGCATCCCGATGAGGGATCACCTCCGTTGATACCTGGCGCATCACCCACTCGGCATGTCCTTCGGCGACCGTCATCATGGTGGTCGCCTCCTTCGCCACTGCCCGAAGTCGTTCTGGCAGAAAGAGGGTGGCCACGTCAATCGGCTCACCCGAGCCAAGACCGCGTAATCTCGCCAAAACCTCACCGACCAGATCGATCGGAGAGATCGTCGAGGCCCTAAAGAGCTGCCCCATCAATTCGAGAAGACGTTCGCGGAACCAAGGAACTCCATGGAACTGCGCCCGATGGGTGAGTTCATGCACGAGGACCCACAACGCAACCTCATCGGCGTCTAACTGCGCGTGCGCCGCAAAACGGTTGATGTTCTCATCGACCATCCACACGGCAGGTGAGCCGACAGCGAAGGCCGGATCGTACTGTCCGAGCACCTTAGAAGCGAAGCCCCCCAACAGGGCACCGAGTGCCACCGCGTTCAGTTCAGCCATGCCGATAGAGCTCAAACGCGATGGTGGGGTCAACCGCTCGATCAGTCCGGCGTAGGAGTTGATATTACGCTCTGCCCAACCCTCACGATCGACCCCCTCGATAGTGAGGGTGCCAAGATCAAGCTCGAGACCCGTCAGCTCATGGACGACACGACTCGCCGTGGCTGCGAGCCTCTGATAATCACGATCAGTGTGCCCGGCTGACTGGTGAATGAGGAGTTTTGCTGTCGTACTAGCAATACGACGGGCGACGACTTCAGCCACACCACACCTCCTAGCGTTAGCCTAGGCGATCTTTTTGCGCCCACGTGTTCGTGGGACAACAAGAGGTTCGTGGAGATAACAGTATTTACCCTTGTTGTAGATTGAGAGCGCGGTCCCGCACCCAGGTTCTTTGCACACTCGGCCCTTATCAAAGGTCCGAGCGGGCCGACCTGTTCCAGACGTGTCTGGAACGTTCACTATTTGATCCCCTCCGTAAGGCATACAACCTATAACGGATCAAAGATTGGAACTATTCCGAACTTCCATTCGGAGCGAGGCGGTCCTCCTCCTCGATCAACAACGCGAGCTTGTGCATAAGACTCGGGGGCACCTGCTCCTTGGAGTGCGAGACGATCACTGCTCGCAGCTCAGCTTCGAACTCGAAGGCCTCCAGACATGATCCACAGTGATCGAGGTGTTCACGCACCCGTTCACGCCGATCGTCAGTGAGCTCGCTATCGAGAAACTCATAGAGCTGCGCAATCACCTTCCGGCACTCTTCCGGCTCGTCATCACTATCGACTGTTCTCAAAGCATCCATATCCTCGATGATCCTTATGACCGGCTACCCTCTTCGAGATTACCACTTACCGCGGCTTTCCGAAGTTCCAACTCCAATAACGCTCGTTGCATCGCTCTTCTTCCCCGATGTAGCCGACTCATCACCGTTCCCAGCGGTACCTCCATGATCTCAGCGATCTCCTTATAGGAGAATCCTTCAATATCGGAGAGCACAACGGCCAGTCGAAACTGATCAGGCAACGAGTCGATCGCCGCCTTCACATCGGTATCGGTGATCCGATCAAGCACCTCTTCCTCAGCGCTGCGACCAGCCTGCACCGCCTCGAGACCGCCAAGACGACGGTAGAGATAGAGGTCTTCGACGTCCTCGAGGTTGCTCTCATCCGGGCGACGTTTCTTGGCACGATAGATATTGATGTATGTGTTGGTAAGGATACGATAGAGCCAGGCCTTCAGGTTCGTACCCTCTTGGAAGGAACCATAACCCCGATAGGCCTTCAGGAAGGTCTCCTGCACCAAGTCTTCGGCGTCGGCCGCGTTATGGGTCATGCGGAAGGCGGCCGAGTAGAGATTTTCAGCGTACTGCATCGCATCGGAGGAGAAGTTCTTTTTATCCGCCACTCATTATCCAATCATTCGAAGAAATCTGTTGCGTCGAACCGCAACGCCGGCACCGGTGACCCATCCTCGTTGGTCAGATCATTCAATGACCGGCCCCTGACGCAGAGCCCGAGAGGGGATTCGAACCCCTGACCTGCTCATTACGAGTGAGCTGCTCTACCGACTGAGCTACCCGGGCCTAACGTTTGTCTGGGAGTAGCTTAGCTAACCGGAGCGCAGAATCAGCTCAGCCAAGACGACCTGAATGGGAAGATGCAGTTTCAGCGACGTTGAGGCGCGGGCCGCACGACGAAGCCAATCGCCGCTGTCGGCGTGGGAGGCGACAAGAATTTCAAGGCCACATTGAATGATCTCCTCTGACGCCGAAACACTACCGAGATCCTCTGGCGTTAACCGATGGACCAGCTCCATGCACCACCGAGCATCGTCTCGGATCAGACCAGGGAGTTCCTCATACGTGGACAGATATCGCTCTGCATCAGTCAGCCGCGCAAAGAGTTCCACCCTGTCGAGACGGCGCCGTGTCCATCTGATCAGCAACTCACTGGGCTCAAGCTTGTACTCTCGAAAACGGTCCCAGACCTCACTATCGCTTGGCGCTTCGAGTTCGACCGTGAGACAGCGCGACGCCACCGGGGCGAGCTCCGCACCGATCAATGCCGCTGATAGCAGCCATTTCGTGGCGGTAGGAGGCTCCTCAAGCGCCTTCAAGATCACCGGGAACGTCAAACGCAGCGTATCGATATCAGGGATGACAACCACGCGGTATCGTGCTTGTGCAGGAGCGAGGCTCGCGAATCGAACGATCCGCCGCAACTCCTCAACAGGAACCGACTTATGTTGCTCACCTTGTGCCCAGAGGACGTCGGGATGTTCTCCGTCAGCTACCGCACGGCACGACGGGCACTGGCCACACCCTCCGCAGGTGCCGACTAGCGCCTGAGCAATGGCGCCCAACAGCTCGTCAGCGCCACAACCTCGGGGTCCTTTCAGGAGATAACTTGAGGAGTCAGCCGCCAGGGCCTGCGTGATGCGGTCGACCGTCGTGGGTCGATACGCACGGAAGGCAGCAAGTGTCCTCACCCAATACCCTCCTGTGCAAGCACCCCGACAAGACGCTCGGTAACCGACTCGGGCGAACCATCACCACTGAGGAGCACCCACCCAAAGCGACGGGCAAGAATCTGATAGCGCACGCGGCGCTCGTGCCAGCCGTCAAGTCCAGAGAACTCAAAGCGATCAAGGGTGTCGAGTGCCCCCAGTGGTGCGGCACAGTCGAGAATGATGGTGATCTCTGGCCGTCGAAAGACCGGCAGACTCGTAAGCTGGAGGACTACCTCCTCACCCAGCTGAGCGCCTTGGTAGACAAGCGTAGAGGGGGTATAACGGTCAAGGATGACGAGTTCACCACGGCGTAGGGCGGGCTCAATCACTTCGTTGAGATGGCGCGCTCGCCCCGCAAGAAAGAGAAAGAGCTCGGTCCACCCGTCAACTGACTCCCCAAGGAGCATGGTTCGGATCGTCTCTCCCAACGCATCCCCTCCAGGTTCGCGCGAGACACAAACCGACCGCTTGCGCTGTCGGAACCATTGAGCCAGCCGCTCTACCTGGGTTGACTTACCGACGTGGTCGGGTCCCTCCAACACCACCAGGGCACCGCCTTGACGATCATCCACGATCGTTATTGAGCTTAGCCTTGCGTTCATTGAGCAGGTCGAGCGCCTGTTCGAGCGTTACCTCAGTCGGCTCCATTCCTCGCGGAAGCGAGGCGTTGACCTTCCCATCGGTGACATAGGGACCAAAGCGACCGGAGCGTAGCACCACCTTTGCCTCTCCTTCGGGGTCGACACCAAGCTCAACTGAACTGGCACGACGAGCGCCACGTCGCTTTGGTTCCTTGAACTTGGCCAGTGCTTCGTCAAGATCAATAGTGAAGATCTCCTCCGGTTTATCGAGTGAGCGCGTCTCGCGTCCACGCGTCAGGTACGGACCGAACCTGCCATTCTGGGCAAAGATCTCCTGGCCCACCTCTGGATCGATGCCAACCATGCGAGGAAGCGATAGCAGCGAACGTGCCTCATCAAGGGTGACCGACTCCACGGTCATCGACGGGAACAAGGACGCACGTTTGAGCTCCTTGCTATCGCCTTCACCAAGCTGGACATAGCCTCCATAGCGCCCAAGCCGGGCAAAGACTGGAGTCCCATCGACCTCGCCGAGCGGGCGCTCCTTGACCTGGGAGGAGGACAGGAGCGCCAGAGCACTCTCCATCGTCAGCTCATCGGGCGTCACCGTATCCGGCAGACTCGCCGTCTGATCATCGAGCTGCACGTAGGGGCCATAGCGCCCAACTCGTACAACGACCTCGCGTCCATCGTCAGTGAGGCCAATCGGGATTGTATTGACCATACGCGCATCGATCTCGCCGAGGCGGACCAGCACTTCCTCCTTCAACCCATCGTTGTCATCGCCAAAGTAGAAGTGACGAAGATAAGGAATAGCTTCGCGTTCGCCAGAGGCGATGGCGTCCAGCTCGTCCTCGAGCTGAGCAGTGAAGTCGTAGTTCACGAGGTCGGCGAAGTAGCGCTCCATGAGTTGGACAACTGCAAAGGCGACGAAACTAGGGACGAGTGCCTGACCCTTCTTCCATGCGTAGCCACGATCAAGCAGCGTTGAGATGATGCTGGCATAGGTTGATGGGCGACCGATGCCACGCTCTTCCAACGCCTTGACAAGGGTGGCCTCAGTGTAACGGGCGGGCGGGTTGGTGACATGATCGACGACCTCAATACCGTGCTCAATGAGCCGTTGCCCGTTGATGACCTCCGGCAACTCTTGGGCATCCTCATTCTCTTCGATGTGCTCTTGATAGATGCGGAAGAAGCCAGGTGCATTGATGACTCTGCCAGACGTAGCAAAGGTGATAGGAGCCCCCAACGCAAGGGGCTGAACAGCGAGGTTGACGTTGGCTGTCACTGGGGCGTCGATCGTCACCGAGACGACCACCCCGATCGCATCGTTCATCTGCGAAGCGAGCGTTCTTCTCCAGATGAGTTCATAGAGTCGCAACTCATCACCGCTGAGCTGCCCATCGAGATCCTCAGGCGCGCGCCACTCATCCCCTGCCGGTCGAATCGCCTCATGGGCTTCCTGGGCATTTTTGATCTTCGATCGGTACACCCGCGGGTTAGCCGGGAGTTCACCCGCGCCGAATCGAGCACCGATGACCCGACGCGCCTCAGTGAGTGCGTCTGCTGACAAGATGACTGAATCGGTTCGCATATAGGTGATAAAACCGCGCTCATAGAGACGCTGGGCGACACTCATCGTCCTCGACGAGGAGAACCGCAGGCGTCGACCTGCTTCTTGCTGCAAGGTCGAGGTCATAAAAGGAGCGCTGGGCGATCGACGATACGGCTTCTCCTCCACCCGTGTCACCTTGAATGCAGCCCCATCGAGGCCGGCCGCCAAGAGGGTGGCATCACCATGGCTGAGTGCAGCGACTCCTTGGTCCAGCGCCGCGGGGCTGAGGCCACCGGTGGGAAGAAAATCCCGACCCTGGGCTACCCGCTGACCATCGACATGGGTCAAGCGGGCACGAAACTCGCGTGCCTCGTCAGCACCGGCCAGTGTCGCCTCAAGATCGGCATAGCTTGAGGAGCGGAACTGCATCCGCTCGCGTTCTCGCTCAACCAACAGACGAGCCGCAGGCGACTGTACGCGTCCCGCTGAAAGCTTTGGCATCACCTTTTTCCAGAGCACCGGAGAGACCTCGTACCCGTAGAGTCGGTCGAGGATACGCCGCGCCTCTTGTGCATTGACAAGATGCTGATCGAGTGCACGTGGCGACGCGAGAGCCTCGGCAATCGCGTGGTCGGTGATCTCATGAAAAACCATCCGGTGGATCGGGACCGATGGTTTGAGCACTTCAAGAAGATGCCAAGCGATCGACTCCCCCTCACGGTCCTCGTCAGTGGCGAGATAGAGCTCATTCGCATCCTTCAAGAGCGCTTTGAGCTTCTTCACCTGTTCCTTTTTTTCGGCAGGGATGATGTAGAGGGGAGTGAAGTTCTCCTCCACATTGACGCCGAGTCGCGACCAAGGTTGCGCCTTCGCAGCGGCTGGGATGTCCTTGGCGGAGCGGGGAAGGTCGCGGATGTGTCCTACTGAGGACTCCACGACATAGCCATCGCCAAGGAACCGGGCAATGGTGCGCGCCTTGGTCGGAGATTCAACAATGACTAAGGGTTTTGGCATACATCACGCTCTCTCTACTGCAGCTGTTCACGCTATTTCGTAGTCAACGGTAAGAATTCGTACAAGGGATTGATCATAGCGAGGTGGCCATCCACCTCTACCACAGTTCCCTCGGCGCTCACATTCATACCCGAGTTCAGGCCCGGAATCGCACTTCGACCAGGAAATACCAACATCAATCCACCACTCGCGTCCTCAAGTCGGGCCGCCGTCGATGGAGTGCCATGGTAGGAACTCATGCGGATGGAGGATACACGACCGATCACCCGGGTTCGCTCTCGTAGTTTGAGTCCAGCAATTTGGGTCACCCCGTCAGCAACCTCGTCCTGGGTAACCGAAGGATCCAAGGAGGGTTCATCGGTACGAAGTGCCGTCCTGCCCGGCGTACCTGTTGGTGTCGGTGCTGGCTGGCGAGCTGGCTTTACGCGATGGGGTATCAGGATCGGTGTCGCATGAGGAAGCTGCGCAATCACCTCAGCGAGCGATGCGGAGGTTTGATCATGGAGCAGCGAACCAGAGAACCGTGGGTAGATTCGATGTGGGATGAGCACCGATACCTGCGAATCTCCATCGCTCAACGCATCGAGTACCACCTGGCCCGCAGCTCTACGCAACCTGCGGTCCTGACAGTCGAGCAACTCAAGCGGGGTGCGTCCAAGCCCTCCCGACTCCCAGCTTGCGGCCAGCGCCTGGGCATGTTTTTCGTCGGTCACAAAGTGAAGCGCCGTCACTGAGTCCGCTGCGAGGATCCTTGCATAGTTGAGCGCTGTCACCGTCGCCACATCGACCTGGTCAACTAGGATCAGCACCTTGTGCTTGCGCGGCAACACCTCATGTTCGATCGACGCGAGCCCAGCGCTCAGTGCTGCTTGCTCGGAGTCATGAGAGTGCTTGAATCGCGTGAAGATCAGGACCAGCACCGGAACAATAATGACGATGGTCCAGGCACCAGAGGTGAACTTAGTCACGATGAAGGTGATGTCCACTGCCCCTGACAGGACAGCCGCTGCTCCGTTGATCGCCGCGCGACGCCTCCAACTCTTCTCGCGCGTCATAAAGTGGTGCTTGACCATACCAGCCCCGGCGATCGTGAAGCCAGTAAAGACACCGATCGCGTAGAGCGAGATCAAGGTATAGACGTTGGAGTTGGTGGCAACCAGCAGGATGACGGAGACAACCGCGAGAGCGACGATCGCTGTCGAGTACACCAATCGATGCCCTCGAACGGTAAAGCTCTTGGGCAGGAATCCATCGGAGGCAGCGAACGAGGCCAGAAAAGGCAGGCCCGCGAAACTCGTATTGGCGGCCAACGTCAAGATGCCCATCGTGAAGATATCGAGGGCAACGTACAGAATACGACCGATCAACGAGGTGCCAAAGACCGCCTTGGCGATCTGGGAGAGTACGGTCGGGTCACCAGAGAGGTACGGAGTTGCATGGGTGACCGCCGCGAGTCCTGAGACACCGAGAAGAAGAGTACCAAGGATCACGCTCATCACCACCAGCGTGATGCGGGCGTTGCGAGGTTGCGGGTCTCGGAAGACGGAGACCCCGTTGGAGATCGCCTCGGTTCCCGTGAGTGCTGTGCCGCCGCTAGCAAAAGCCTTCAAGAAGATGAAGACAGACGCCCCAAGCAAGAGACCAGCACCGGCGGTACCGGCTGGATAGACCCCAGCTCCAAAGTGGGTATAGACCGGAAGATGGCCGAAAATCCCACGAAAGATGCCGACACCAATCATTAAGAACATCGAACCAATAAAGAGATAGGTTGGCACCGCAAACGTCTTACCGGCCTCCCGAATACCGCGCAGGTTGCCATAGGCGATCCCAATCACAAAGATCACGGTGATCACGGTCACATACGGCGTAAGTGCCGGCACTGCAGAGGCGAGCGCATCCGCACCGGCTGAGATCGACACCGCCACGGTCAAGGTGTAGTCCACAAAGAGCGAGGCGGCCGCCACCCTTGCGAGGCCGGTGCCAAAGGTGTCGCGCGCGACCACGTACGCCCCCCCAGCCTTGGGGTAGGCCTTGATCACCTCAAGATAGGAGGCGGTCACAAAGATGAGAACCACCAGAACCAAAAAAGAAACCGGTACCACCAGTGCGAAGGCGGCGAGTCCCACCGCTGGAACTAGCACACCAAGCATCGCTTCGGTAGCATACGCCGACGATGACATCACGTCGGAGGAGAGGATCGCAAGAGCGGTTGGCTTGCCGATCCGCTGTTCATCGAGGTCCTCGGTCACCAAAGGTGGACCAAGTAGCCGATTCTTAATCCGGTAGCTTAGCTTCTCAGGTACATTGAACGACTCAAGCCGAGGCAGCACACGCGGAGGACGAACCTCGAAACCTCGTTGGAATCGACCATGCGCCGAACCGGAATCTTCATCGGGCATCGTAACTCTCCTCAACGCTCGCTTATGGACGACGATAGTACAGCCTATGCTGAACTTAACCGGTGGGACAAGGCTAAGTTAATCTGGTCTTTTTCGGCGTAATGGAGGTAAGGTGACATCCGACCGTATTCTGGTCGTTGGCTGTGGGCGAGTGGGTGCAGAACTCGCTACCCAACTGGCGACACAAGGGCATCAAGTGACGATCCTCGATCGCACGGCGCGCTCCTTCCGAAGGCTGGCCGACCATCCAAATATCACCAAACTCGAGGGTATGGGCTTTGATCCCGAGATTCTCAAGGAGGCCCATATCGAGGATGCCTATGGACTTGCCGCAGTGACATCTGGCGACAACACCAACATCTTGAGTGCCCGCATCGCACGCGAAGTCTTCGGTGTCCCCAACGTGGTCGCCAGGATTTACGACCCTCGCCGAGCCGTTGTCTACCAACGCCTCGGTATCGCCACCGTTGCCACCGTGACTTGGACAACCGGACAGGCGATCCGGCGCCTCTTTCCTGAGAACACCCCGGTTGACTGGACCGACCAAAGTGGTACCGTCTCTCTCATGGAGGTTTCCTTGCCGTCCTCACTTGCTGGGGTTCCACTCGCCACCCTCAATGTCGGCAATTCGGTCAAGTTTGCCGCCCTACTGCGGGGTTCTGCAACGAAGTTCGTCGAACGCGAGCTCATCGCCCAGGAGGGCGACCGGGCTCTTGTGCTGGTCACCGCTGAGGGTACTGCCCAGCTCAAAGAGATCCTCACAGGAGGGAAAGAATGAACGTCACCATCGTCGGTGCGGGTAAAGTGGGGACATTCTTGGCCAAGGATCTCCACGAGGCGGGACATAACGTGCTGGTCATCGAGCGTGATGAGACACTGGTCGCCCATCTCTCCCATGAGATTGCCTGCCGTTGGCTCGTTGGTGACGGATGTGAGTTGTCGACCCTGGCCACCTGTGGACTCTCAGAGTGTGACGTCCTCGTCGCCTCAACCGGCGATGACGAAGATAATCTCGTCACCTCGCTCCTCGCCAAGCAAGAGTACGCAATTCCACGGGTCATCGCCCGGGTGAACCACCCAAAGAACCACTGGCTCTTCACACCTGCTTGGGGGGTTGATGTCGCCGTCTCGACTCCCCACCTCATCTCGTCGCTCGTCGAGGAGGCGGTCTCAGTAGGATCTATCGTCCGCCTCTTGCAGTTCTCGCGCTCGGGTGCTCGACTGGTAGAGGTCACGCTCGCCCCAGGGTCACCAGCAATCGACCGTACCATTGAGGAGCTCGCCCTCCCCCGCTCGGCCTCCGTCGTAGCCGTCGTACGGGACGGCGACTTAGCGGTTCCGCGAGGTGACACGCTCCTACGTGAAGCGGATGAAGTGATCTGTTTGACGACCGACGAGACCGACGATGCCATCCGTATCGCCCTCATCGCTCAACCGCTCGTCACCAAGTCAGAATAAGAGGCACCAACGATGGAGGGCGTGTTCTTTGACCTGGATAAAACGGTTATTGCACGTGCATCAATGCTGGCGCTCGGTACGAGATTCTTCCAGGAAGGTCTCATCACCCGTAGAACGGTCGCACGGAGCCTCTATGCCCAGACGGTCTATAAGTACTTAGGTGCCAACGAACGCAGGCTCAAACGGCTCGAAAACGCAGTGCTCTCGCTGACTCAGGGTTGGGAGCAATCGATGGTGCTTCGGGTCGTCACCGAGGCCCTAGGCGAGATCATCACACCCTTGATCTACCGGGAGGCGATGGACCTCATCGACCTACACCACCTCGCAGGGCGTAAGGTCTTTCTCGTCTCTGCCTCCCCGGAGGAGGTAGTCGGACCGATGGCCTCCTTCCTAGGCGTCGACGGCTTCATCGGATCACGTTCACGGGTCGACGAGGCCGGCAAGTACACCGGTGAGCTGGTGTTCTACGCCTATGGCCCCTACAAAGTTGAGGCGATCGCGACTCTGGCGGCAGACCAAGACATTGACCTCGCACGTTCGTGGGCGTACTCCGACTCCTACACAGACCTTCCCATGCTCGAGATGGTTGGACACCCGGTCGCGGTGAACCCAGATCGTGTGCTCACCAAAGTAGCCAAGGAGCGTGATTGGGAGATCTTGGAGTTCAAGGAGACAACCAAGGTCTCACGACCCTACCTCGTTCGAACCCTCCGAAACGCCGCTCTCGTAGCGGTCGTCTTACTTGGTGGTTCAGCCCCATTTCTTGGCCGCTCACTTGTGCGACGCCGCCGCACGCACCAATTGTCGTAAGAATCAAGCATCCTCAGAAGATCTCCACGAGATCTCAACCGCTCTGGGCGTGTGCGCAACCATCGAACTCGTGACGCACGTCCAACCCCAGAGGGGCAAGAGGAGGTGAGTTCACCCGCAGCACGCGGTTAGGACGCCTCGGGAGAACCTTCGATGACAGCGGAGCGACCGCCATCGTCGTGGCTTGCTCAAGAACGGCTTATCCGGCTCGGTGATGCGCTTCTCTGCTGACAATCCATCGCCGCTAGGTTCACCAAGCATGTGGAGGCACCGTCGACCCAGTTGCCGACCGACGGGCCACAGGAGCGAAGGACTGATCGCCGACCACAAAGGGACCGCTAGCCAGCTCCGCCATCACACGACCCTATCGACCCGCCGACACGGCTCCGACACGGCTCGTCGTGTGCCTCTTAGGCGAGCGTCTCTCGCACCTTCTTGGCAGCAACAGCCACAAGGGCACCGACGATAGCGAGAAAAATGAGTTTCTTCATCCCTTCACTATAAAGCTTGCGCCTAGCAAATACGTTCAGCTCACCCCGTTAGGAGGTCGCGCGCTCCAATATCTGCGGAGGGGTGACGCAACTTTGACATGGCCCGAGACTCAATCTGGCGAATCCGCTCGCGTGTAAGGTGAAAATATTCTCCCACCTCCTCAAGCGTCCGGGGTTCTCCCCGATCGAGCCCATAGCGCAACTTCAAAATATCGCGCTCTCGCTGATCGAGCGGAGAGAGCAGGCGGGCAATCTCCGACGGAAGCATCGCCTCTGCCACCGCCTCAAAGGGTGACGAGGCAGAACGATCCTCCACTACATCGCCGAGTTCGGCATCGCCGTCGTCACGAAGAGGCTCCGACAACGAGACCGGATCGCCACGAAACTTCAGGGACTCGATGAGCTTATCATAAGGGAGATCGACCTCTTTGGCGAGTTCATTGACGGTGGGGCTTCGACCAAGTTTGAGCTCGAGTCGCATTTGGGCACGTTGGACGCGAGCGAGCGAATCACCAGCGTGGACTGGCAACCGTATGGTTCGCCCCGTATTGGCGATCCCACGATTGATTGCCTGACGGATCCACCACGTGGCATAGGTGGAAAACTTGAAACCCTTGCGCCAGTCAAACTTCTCGACCGCATGAATCAGACCCATATTGCCCTCTTGGATCAGATCCAGGAGCGGCAATCCCGAGGCCTGATAACGCTTAGCGATCGACACAACCAGCCGCAGGTTGCCCTGAATGAACGCCTGCTTAGCGGACTCACCTCTGCGTACGATGATCAGTAACTCTCGACGGCGCTCAGCCGTTAGCCCCTCGCCGTTGAGCTCCTCACGAGCCTCGTTCGCGTCCTCCATCTCGCGGCCAAGACGACTTTCATCATCCTTTGAGAGAAGTGAATGGGTACCGATATCCCCAAGGTACAACCGAATGAGATCCTCTTCGTCGCGCTCCTGTCGTTCCCTGCTCACAGCCGGTACGTCTCCCTCTGCCCGCTCGATACCAGGGCTTTACGCGTGCTTCGAACGACCAAACCCGGATTCGATTCCACATTAAAAACTCTACCGAATAGCGCCATAATCCAAGCCATTACGGCAAAACTGCCTATAAATTTGCTGCTGCTCTCCACCAATCGAGATCTCCGTGTAATTGCCGAGCAACAAAGGCAAGATTGCGATTGCCCCAGCCTCTGTCGCCAGCCAGAAGAGCGAAGACCTCATGGAGTGCCGCAATCTCCGTGTCCGGCGACGAAGAGAGGTGAGATTCGAGCGGCTCAACCGCTGACGTGAGGTCGCGGAGAAGCTCAGGGGTTGGATGAGGAGCAACGGCGATAAGGTCTCCAACAGCAATACCGAGCCAACGAGAGAACTCGATATGAACGAGACGGCGCTCCGGGGCAGTCGCAACGATCAGCTGTGCCAGTATCATGCAACGCCGTGCAACCCTGTCGATCACCACCCGGACCTCGTCAAGCGCGAGTGGCTGTGCAAAACCGCCAACCCAATCGGGTACTCGTTGGCGTTCCATGGCTCACACGTATCCGGAGCTAATCGGCATGCGTCGATCCTTCCCGAATGCCTTCGAGGAGAGGCGGACTCCGACCGGACTCTGTCTTCGCTTGTATTCATTCCGACGAATCAGCGCATCGACCCGCGCTACCATCTCGGGGTCAAAGCCTCGTCCAACCAGTTGTGCTACCGATTGGTCCCGATCGACGAGCGAGACCAGCACCTCATCGAGGACGGGATAGTCGGGAAGTGTATCGGTGTCGAGTTGATCTGGACGCAGCTCCGCACTTGGGGGCTTGGCGAGGATCTCGGTGGGGATAACGATCTGCTGCTGGTTCAGATGCGCTGCGATGGCGTACACCTGGGTTTTATAGAGGTCCTTGATCACCGCGAACCCACCAGCCGTGTCGCCATAGAGGGTCGAATACCCCACCGCCAGCTCAGACTTGTTACCAGTCGTGAGAACCAATCGGCCACTCCCGTTGGAGAGCGCCATCATCAGCATTCCGCGAATACGGCTCTGTAGGTTTTCATCGACAAGACCCTCGACAGGTAGCTCGCGCGCCAGGATCTCGGACAGGCTGCGATGGGCTGCCTCAATCGGCAGGGTGACGAGTTCGCAGCCGAGGTTCTTGGCAAGCGCAGTCGCATCGGTCAGGGAGCCTGGTGAGGAGTAGCGAGATGGCAAGGCAACCAACTGCACGGCCGAGGGGTCGAGCGCCGCTACCGCAAGGGCGGCAACAAGCGCCGAGTCGATACCACCCGAAACCGCAACAAGGACGCCAGGGGCATGATTCTTCCTCACATAGTCACGCGTCCCAAGCACGATGGCCTGCGTCACCTCCTCCGGATCGAAACCCTCGATAGGCGCCTCCATGGGTTTGGACAGGCCAATCGAGCTCACTGGTCTGGCATGGGTGGGTCGAGTCTTGATTATCCGCCGTCTAGCTGGCTCGACATCGGACCTCAAACCACCTCGGGGATCGAGAAGGCGCTTGCGGTAGCGGGCCTCCTCCCCCAAGAAATCAACGACCAACAGATCCTCGGTGAAACGAGCCGCTCTCGTCTGGACACTGCCGAGCGCATCGACAAAGAAGGAGCCGCCATCAAAGACCAGCTCGTCTTGACCACCGACCAGGTTGCAGTAGAGAATCGCCACCGACGCATCGGAAGCTCGGACCTCCATGAGCCGCTCTCGAGCTGCCTGTCGACCCATCTCGTATGGGGAGGCGTTCGCCACGAGCACCAACTCAGCACCCATCGCCGACGCCTGCGCGATCGCGCCTTGTGGAGACCATGCATCCTCGCAGATGGCAAGGCCTAGCGGGACACCGTTGACCTCGAGGAGCTGTGGCTGGGGGTCGCCGGGTCGGAAATACCGGCATTCATCAAAGACGGTATAGTTGGGCAGGATCTGCTTATCATAGGTCATCTGCACCCGGTGATCAAAAAGTACCGCGACGGAGTTATGCAGGTCATCGCCGCGTCGAACAAAACCGATCACCACCACGATATCGTCACCAACGTACTGGGCTACCTTGGCAAGTGCGGCATCGTTGGCATCGACAAACTGCGGTTGGAGGAGAAGATCCTCCGGCGGGTAACCAGTGAGCGTCAGTTCTGGGAAGAGCAGAACATCGACCCCAAGCGATCGCGCCTCCTCGATGGCGGAATAACAGCGATCGACGTTCTGTTCGATAGCTCCGACGGCAACATTAACCTGTGCGCAGGCAAGTTTGAGAGGACTCACATAGTCATGGTAGCCACTGACCTCGGCACCCAGAACCCTGCAATCGAAGTCAAGGATCTTGTGAAGACCTATCCTGGGGCGATCGCTGCAGTTCGTGGCGTGAGTTTCTCCATCCCTCGTGGCAGCATCTATGGGCTTCTCGGTCCCAACGGCGCAGGAAAGACAACCACCTTTGGCATGATCACCACCCGGGTGATTCCGACCTCTGGGACGGTGATGATCAACGGCATCGACGTGGTCGCCAGACCCGCCCAGGCCAAGGGCTTCCTCGGCGTCGTTCCCCAGTCCAACACCCTTGATCGATCTCTGAGCGTCCGAGAAAACCTCACCTTCCACGGCAGATACTTCGGCATGACCGCCAAAGATGCCCGCGCAAAGGCTGATCAGCTACTGGTCCAGTTCCGCCTCCAAGAACGTGCGGCTGCACCAGTCGGGGCGCTCTCGGGAGGAATGGCGCAACGACTTATGGTTGCACGTGCCGTCATGCACAGCCCAACCATTTTGGTACTCGATGAGCCCACCACCGGCCTCGACCCGCAGAGCAGGCTGGCGCTCTGGGAGATCCTGCGCGAGCTCAACACCGCCGGGCAGACCATCCTCCTCTCTACCCACTACATGGATGAGGCCGACGAGCTGTGCGAGAAGATCGCCATTATGGACCATGGGCAGGTGCTTGCCCTTGACACTCCCGCTGCGCTCAAGCGGTCCTATGCAAAGCAAGCGCAGATCTCACTCGATCTCCAGGGGGCCGATCCGGAGGTGGCGACGATGTTGGCACGAGCGCTGCCAAACACCACCGTCAGTTTTGCTGGTACGCAGCTCACCATCTCCACCGATGACCCTACCGATCTCCTGCCAATGCTGGTCAAGGAGCTCGTAGCCATGGAGATCACTTACCGCAATCTTTCAGTACGACAGGGATCGCTCGAGAGCGTCTTTCTCGCGCTCACAGGAAGGGACCTACGAGAATGAGTTTGACTACCGCCACGCGTTCGCACTATGCCCAGACCATCTGGTCACTCGTCGTCCGAGACATCCGGGTGCTGGTCTCCCGCTGGGTCATGTTCTTGGTGCGGGTGATCTCACAGCCCATCCTGATCGTCTTCGTACTGGCCTACGTGTTCCCTAAGATCGGACAGGGGATCGGGGGGAACGCCGCCGCTGAGGCAAAGTTCTCCACACTCCTGGTCGCTGGCGTCGTCGGGATCTCCATCATCACCCAAGGCATTCAAGCCGTTGCCCTCCCACTCGTCCAGGAGTTTTCGTTCACGCGTGAGATCGAGGACCGGGTGCTAGCGCCCGTTCCTATCTGGGGCGTTGCGAGCGCAAAGATCATCTCCGGCGCCCTCCAAGCGCTCATCGCAGCGCTGGTCGTCTTTATCGTCTCGATCTTCATACCGGCCACCACGGTGCATCTTTCCGTCAATTGGCCACTTGTGCTCACCATCATCCCCATCGCCGCAGTGCTCTCGGGGGCGCTTGGGCTCGCCATCGGTACGATCGTTCCTCCTACACAGGTCGCTTTTATCTTCGCAATCATTCTGTTGCCAATGACTTTTCTCGGCGCCGTCTACTACCCCTGGACCAGCCTCGGCACTATTCCCTGGCTCAAATGGGCGGTCCTGATCAATCCGTTGATCTATATCAACGAAGGGCTGCGCGCAGCGCTCACTACCGGCATCCCCCATATGAATCTGTATGGGGTCTATGGGGGGCTGATCGGCTTCTTTCTCCTCCTTCTCTTCATCGGCATCAGAGGTTTCAAGAACCGGGTGATCAGTTAAGACACCTTGTTGAGATATACTTGAACACAGCAACTATTCAGCCCGCTATCAGTGTCTTGATGCATAATCTCGGTAGCCTATCTCGCAACTACCTTGAGGAGGAAGTGACCAATGATAGAAGCACATGGCCTTACCAAGACCTATGAGGGGACTCTGGCGGTCGATCACCTCGACTTCCAAGTGGTCGAGGGACGGGTCACCGGTTTCCTCGGGCCGAACGGAGCGGGCAAATCGACGACGATGCGGATGATCATGGGTCTTGACCACCCAAGCGAAGGCTCTGTACTCATCAACGGTCAACACTTCTCCGAACTGAAAAACCCGCTTCGGACCATCGGAGCCCTGCTCGAAGCCAAAGCCTATCATCCGGGTCGCACCGCTCGCAATCATCTCTTGGCGCTCGCCGCCACGAACCATATCTCCAAACAGCGTGTTGACGAGGTGCTTGACCTCGTAGGGCTTACCTCAGTCGCAGATCGGCGAGCGGGCACCTTCTCGCTCGGCATGGGTCAACGACTCGGCATCGCCGCAGCCCTGCTCGGCGATGCCCCGCTCCTCCTCTTCGACGAGCCAGTCAACGGACTCGATCCTGAGGGAATTCTTTGGATTCGCCACCTCTTGCGCGGTTTGGCAGCAGAGGGCCGTGGCATCTTCGTCTCCAGCCACCTCATGAGCGAGATGGCGCTCACGGCTGATCATGTCGTGGTCATTGGTCGGGGCAAGCTTGTCGCCGACACCGACATGACTAACTTCATCGACGCCAACTCAGGCAAGACGACGCTGGTACGAACGCCACGTCGAGACGAACTCCAAGCCCTGCTCGCCCAACGGGGCGCGACCATGACCAACGTCGACCCAGACGGCCTACAAGTAACTGGCCTTGAGACCGCAGCTATCGGTGAGATCGCCTTCTCGGCAGGCATCGTACTCCATGAACTCGCCAGCGTCTCCGCTAGCCTTGAGGACGCCTTCATGAGCCTGATGCAAGATGACGTTGAGTTCCAGTCCCATACCGCAGTCCAGCTAGAAGGGGAGCGCGCATGAGTGTGACCACCACAACCCAACGTCGCCAGAGCTTTGGTGACCTACTCGCCTCGGAATGGGTGAAGATCCGCTCAGTGCGCTCTACCATTCTCACCCTCCTTATCACCGCGATCCTGACCATTGGCATCTCATCGCTTGGGGCGTGGGCGATCGCGGCGAACTGGAATCACGTTAGCCCAGCACAGCATCTGGGCTTCGACCCGACCTCACGAAGCCTCTCGGGCGTGCTCCTCGGTCAGCTTGCCCTTGGCGTGCTCGGAATTTTGGTCTTTACGGCTGAGGTCGCGACCGGCACCATCAGTGCGACCTTGACGGCGGCGGCCTCTCGGTCCAAGGTCCTTCTCGCAAAAATTACGATGTTCGCCATCGTGGCGATCATCGTTGGCGAGATCGTGAGTTTTGCCAGCTTCTTCGCCGGCCAAGCTCTGCTCTCGGGCACGACACCGACCGCATCGCTCGGCGGCGCCAATGTTTTGCGTGCGGTCGCGGGTACCGGCCTGTACATGGCGCTTCTCGCGCTCTTTGCATTAGGTCTTGGCGTCATCGTTCGCCATACCGCTGGCGCGATCACCACCTTTGTCGCGTTAGTCTTGGTGCTGCCACTGTTGGTGACAGCGCTGCCAACCTCACTCGCAAACGCTATCAACAAATTTCTGCCCTTCACGATCGGACAGACGATGATGAGCGTGCACTCCCAACCAGATACCTTCAGTGCATGGCTCGGTCTCGGCCTCCTCGCCATCTATACCATTCTTGTCCTGCTGATCGCCAACTGGAGACTGACCAGTCGAGACGCCTAACGCCCTGTCCCACTTCTCCTGGGAGTCGATGGTCAGGTAGACATCAAGCGTTGCCACCTCTCTTTTGTCTTCGTCAACGCCCTGATCATTTACGCTGATCGTTTGCTGTAGCCATCTCCACGACCACAGACGATTAGAGCGGCAGAAGTCCTCCGCTGGGAGCTGACCCTGGCAAAACTGACGCAGCAAGCGGCGGGCGAATCCTCAACGGCGTTCCCCAACCTGGGAACGTCACCGTCCACTGGGTGTGATACGTCAGTCGATCGTGAGTGAGCACGGCCGCCACCTCGAGGCCGCGGACGTAGCCAGCACCTACATAGACCGTGTAACGAAGCCGTTGGATGCCCACAAGCGCCTGTTTCAGTGTTGCTGGGCCGTGTCGTAAGGTGGTGGCAATCTGCGCTTTTGAAAGCTGTCCACTATAACCAAGACAGGTAGCCCCACTGATGACTTGGGACGCACTCGCATGCACGTGTCCAGTCAGGTTCATGACACCGACAACTGCGAGAATCTGGCCGATCTCCTGTTGGCCGAAGCCCACACTGTACCAGTGCCCACTGATCAGGCTCCATGAGTGACCCGCGACGACCCGCGAGGCGCCATAGGCCGACTCAACCCCACCGTTTGCCGCGATGATCGCCACCTCACCATCTCGATCACTCGGATCCCAGGCACCATACACTGTCGGCCGATGCGCCACACCAGGTGCCTGCTCATGCACGGCGATCTCAAAACGCATCGGCGTTGAGGAGAACGCTGTCACCGCCGCCGCAAGGGGAGCCGGGAGCCGAGGAGTGCGCGGATGATGAGCGTGATCGACCTTGGCCGCTACCGATGCTTTGGACGTTAACGAGGTCGTCTCATGGCTGCTGGTTCCGCACGACGCTAGAAGGAGCGCACCAAGACCGACGACACCGGTTTGCAGCCCCCACCGCGTGTGATACCAAGCCGCCATCGTGTCAAAATCACCTCGTTCCACGCGTATCGCATACGGCCGCCGGATAGCTACGACCGTAGCTAGTAGTGTAACCGGAGGAGGTGATCATGATGGTGGTGCTCGCAGCAGGAGGTGCAATCTATCGTCCCACTGAGGCAGGTGGTTACGAAGTTCTGTTGGTTCACCGACCTCGTTATGATGACTGGTCATGGCCCAAGGGCAAGTGTGAACCAGGAGAAAGCCTTCCCGAATGCGCCATTCGAGAGGTCGAGGAGGAGACGGGGATCTGCACCACCGTTGGCCCCATTCTCTGCGTCATCTCCTACCCGGACCAGCTCCAGAGGACCAAACGGGTCACCTACTATGCACTCGACATCGTAACGATCGGCGAGCACGAGCCCGACCACGAGATCGACCAACTCGCATGGATCAATATCGAGGAGGTCGATCAGCGACTGAGCGCCGCCAGCGACACACGAGTCACCGAAGCGCTTCGTACCCTCCTTGGTGCTCCCACAGAGGGATCACATCCCCAGCCTCCTCGCTAGCAATGGTTAACCGATACTGTTCTTTGGTGGTAGATCACTCCAGTGGCAACGGAGTACTCCGCTCCCGACAGCGAGAAGGTCAAGCTCTGGATCTTTACGTCCCACCAACCTCAATCAAGATATCACCGCCCCCAAGGCGGCCCTGACGCGATTGGCCATACCAGTTCCGCTCGCCAACGGTGCAGGCACCAAGTGGAGTGTGAACACGACGTTAACTGTCAAGTGCACACTGGTCTGACAACGCATGGATCGCCATAGAGTAACGGTGTGGATCCAAGTAAAATGCATGAGGACAAACGTCGGTTTGTGCTGCACGTCGTCGAGGAACGTCGAATCAAATTTATTCAGCTCTGGTTCACTGACGTCCTCGGCATTCCAAAGTCCTTCCAGATCACGCCAGCCGAGCTAGCCAACGCCCTCGACGAGGGGATGATCATCGACGGTTCTGCAATCGACGGCTTCTCACGCATTCAAGAAAGTGACGTCATCGCCAGGCCCGACCCTGATAGTTTCACAATCCTCCCTAACCAGCCCCAGGTGGCGAGGATGTTCTGCGATATCATCAACTTGGATGGCACACCATTCGAGGGGTGTCCACGCAATGTACTCAAACGTACACTTGATCGGACCCATGCACTGGGCCTCACCTTCTTCGTCTCACCGGAGATCGAGTACTTCTACCTCGACCCCACCACCACCAAGCCGCTCGATGAGGGCTCCTACTTCGACCTCTCCTTGAGCGACAAAGGATCAGAGATTCGTAAGGAAACTGTCTTCGCACTCGAGGAGGCTGGAATCGCCGTCAAGTACTCCCACCACGAGGATGGCCCCTCCCAGCATGAGATCGATCTACGCGCGACCGACGCGTTGGCCATGGCCGACAACGTCATCACCACGCGACTCATCATCTCGCGTATCGCAGCGAACGCCGGCGTGCTCGCCACCTTTATGCCAAAGCCACTCGCCGGCGTACAGGGTTCGGGCATGCATCTGCACATGGCGCTCTTTGATGCCGACGATAACCTCTTCGCCGACCCAACAACCGCAGACGGTCTCAGTGCACAGGCTCGTCATTTTATCGCTGGGTTACTCGCCCACGCGGCCGAGATGACCGCTGTCACGAATCAGTGGGTGAACTCCTACAAACGCCTCGTTCCCGGGTATGAGGCACCAGCTGACATTGCGTGGGCACACCACAATCGTTCTGCGCTCGTGCGCGTCCCGATTGCCCCCTCGACACGCGAAGAGAACTACCAAGTCGAATACCGTGCGCCCGATCCGGCCTGCAATCCGTACCTCGCCTTCGCGGTGATCCTAGCCGCCGGCCTCGATGGCCTCACCAACAAACTTGAGCTTCCCCGTGAGACGACAGAGAACCTGTTTACCCTGCCTGAGACGAAACGCGATGCCCTCGACATAACCCCCCTGCCTAGCACGCTAGAGGAGGCGCTGCTTCGCATGGAGGAGTCCACTCTCGTCCGTGAGACCCTCGGAGACCACGTCACCGAGTGGTTTATCCGCAACAAGCACTCGGAGTGGGAACGTTACAACACTCGCATCTCTCAGTACGAACTGGCTCGCTACCTAAGGGTGCTCTAGTTGGCCACCGTCGCTGTCTTCTCCCCCAAAAACGTGGAGAGAGTGATCGACTTCTACGACGATACCAGCTATGAATTCGTGGTTATCGGGCCAGAGGAGACCGCCCTTCCCGATCAGGTCGCGGGGGTGATCATCGATGCGACCACCGATTTCGACCAGGCTGTCATGCTCTGCCGAGGGATCAGACGGCATCGAGAGAGTGACGTAACCCTCCTGCTCCTGATCGAGCGACATCAGGTGAAAGAACTCGCCCTGCGGGAGGGGATGATCGACGACTTTGCGGTCTCACCCTTTGACCGCAACGAACTCGCCGTACGTCTCCAACACCTTCTGGTCCGCCACGGCCAGCCAGAGGAGCACTCCAAGATCGCCATCGGTCCGCTCGTGCTCGACACCGACACCTATCAGGCGTCGCTTGCGGGGGCCCCCATGGACCTGACCTACATGGAATACGAACTCTTAAAGTTCCTGGCAAGCCATCCCGGTAAGGTCTTTTCGCGAGAGACCCTACTGTCGAGAGTTTGGGGCTACGAATACTACGGCGGGGCACGGACCGTCGACGTCCATATCCGACGGTTACGAGCGAAGCTGGGAGAAGGCTACGAAGCGCTCATCCAAACCGTTCGCTCCGTCGGCTACAAGTTTGGACTCCCGACAGAACCTACAGACGACTCCGCGTAGGCTCTTGACTCCATATAGGCACCGCACTCCCCACCAGCGAGAGGCGTGACAGCGTGGTTACGAGAAGGAGGAGCCGCAACCGCAGGTTCGGGTCGCGTTGGGGTTAGTGATGTGGAACCCTGCTTCACTCAAGGAATCGCTGTAATCGAGCGAAGC
This sequence comes from Ferrimicrobium sp., assembly GCF_027319265.1. Taxonomy (NCBI): domain Bacteria; kingdom Bacillati; phylum Actinomycetota; class Acidimicrobiia; order Acidimicrobiales; family Acidimicrobiaceae; genus Ferrimicrobium; species Ferrimicrobium sp. The sequence goes on from NZ_DAHVNP010000049.1 coordinate 92,446, forward strand.
ACCCTTGATCAACTCAGCCGACGCCGCATCAACGACGACTCGAACATCCCCGAAGGTCGCGGCAATGTCATCTTCAGCGAGTTCGCTATCGAAGAACATATCATAGCTATACCCTGAACATCCTCCCGGAGCGACGGCTACCCGGAGGAACAGACCTTCCGCGCCCTCTTCTTCGGCGAGCAGCGCAGCAACTTTTGCCACGGCACGATCCGTCAGGGTAATCACTGAGGGCCGTTTGCCGATTTTTACCGATGTCATTGCCATGATCACTCCTTCAAGACACTGTTATGACTCCAGTATAGCGCAGATCAGCATCGTCCTAGAAGGACCTCTTAGCGAACATCGTACCCACCACTGATTGTGCGCCATGAGGAACCTCCTGTGCCAACACCCTGACGAGAGCCTCATGCGTCAGCAAACCGTTATTAGGCTAGGTACCATGACTACGAACACGACGGCATCCGCCCAAGAGGCTCGGATTCACGACGTCGTCGATGCAGTGATGGACCCAGAACTCGGCTTGACCCTTGGGGAACTTGGCATGGTCAAAGCGGTAACGGTGACTGAGCACCAGATCTCGATCCTGGTCGCCTTAACAACACCAGGCTGCCCTCTCAAGAACCAAATTCAGAGAAGTCTCTCCGATGCCATCGATGACCAAGATCGTGAAGGGCGCCAGCTCAAAGTCACTTTTACGGAGTTAACCCGCGAGGAGAAGGAGCAAGCCATGCAGCTCGCTCGTAAAGGAGCACAAGCCACCGATCTCCCACCAGCACTACAGGGGACCCAACTGCTCGCTTTCTCCTCGGGGAAGGGAGGCGTTGGCAAATCGTCACTCGCTATCGCGGTGGCACAGAACATCGCCGAGCGAGGCTATCATGTCGGCGTTCTTGACGCCGACATTTGGGGGTTCTCGCAACCCCAACTGCTCTCAGCCCAGGCAGAGCGACTGAGCGCTGAAGGGGATGCCGTCGATTTCCACATCAATCCGTACCTTGCACCGACGGGGGCCGGAACACTCGCCGTGGTATCGATGGGCATGATGGTAGAACAAGCGGGATCGGCCATCATGTGGCGAGGTCTCATGCTATCGCGAGCGCTCCAACACTTCATCGAGGATGTAAATTGGGCCAACCCCGACTATCTCATCATCGACCTACCTCCGGGGACCGGGGATGTTCCGATGACCCTTGCCCGTCTCCTGCCAACGACGAAGGTCGCCCTCGTGACGACCCCTTCAGCACTCGCCAGCCATGTCGCCGAGCGTGCGGCCTCCTTTGCCATCAAAGCGAACCTGGCGCTACTCGGTGTCATCGAGAACATGAGTTGGATCGACTGTCCCCATGGCGAACGCTTGACGCCATTCGGGCAAGGCGGCGGAGCGGCGATCGCCGCGCAGTATCAACTTCCACTGCTGGCCCACATTCCCCTTGGGGAGTCTCTCCACGACATGCCAGCGATCATCGATCTCACCTCAGCGATCCTCGAGCAGATGGGTCGGCAAGAGGATGCGTTGGGAGCCTGCACCGCTCACCTTTGGGATGCATTGACAGTGGACGATCCGAGCCCTCTGCGATGACCTACCGCTGAGCCGACCGCAACGATCACCGTCCCCAACGACAACTCCCGATCGACGCTGGAATCTTGTCAGTGGTTCAACTGATGGGCGGCATCAAGCGAGCGCCGCAAACATCTTGTCGCCCTGGGCGTCGGAGGTTAAGGGAACCGTCGCCGGGGCCGCACCAAAAGCGAAACAACCCGCCGGATCGACCGCCAAACACACCTCAGCCCCGCGCTCAAAACGTTCTCGCGCGAAGACGCCAACGAGTTGATGCCCACCTCCGACTTCGACGACATGATCGTAGCCTCTACCACGAAAAGCGACATCGCAGATCCGGCCACGAAACTGATTAGTAGAGCTATCTGCAGTCTCGATATCCCTTAGCGTCGCCGCCGCTGTTCTGATGAAGACGCCCACGGGGTCCTTGTCCGATCCCGGTGAGAGCCCACCTACCTGCGCTGTCACGAGGGCATCTTCGACACGAACGACCATCGTCCCGTTCGAACCCCAAGACTCCACGACGCCCGGCAATTCTCCAGCAAGGCCGGTAAAGCGTGCGACAAAAGGCGTCTGCGGAGACGAATAGAGTGCCTCAGGAGTTGAGTATTGAACGAGCCTACCGGCTTGTAGTACTCCGATTTTATCTGCCAGCGCAAACGCCTCTGATTGGTCATGCGTGATGTAGACCGCAGTGGAGCCGCATTCTCTCGTCAAACTCGCGATCTCCACCCGCAACCGTTCTCGCAGATCGGCATCCAGATTCGAGAGTGGCTCATCAAAGAGAAGGAGCCCCGGTTTGGCAACCAACGCTCGCGCAAGCGCCACACGCTGCTGCTCACCCCCAGAGAGATCATTAGGATACTGATCGGCATGGGTGGCCAGGCCGACACGATCGAGCATCTCCAGCGAGGCCCGCCTTCGTTCATCTGCGCTCATTTTGAGCCTCCGTAGCGCAAAGGCAACATTTTCAATGGCCTTCATGTGTGGCCACAGTGCATAATCTTGAAAGACCATGGCGAGGTCGCGCCCCTCAGGCGGGTGGTGCTTCCCCGGCCCAGCAACCGTCTTGCCATCAAAGGCGATCTGTCCACTATCGACGGTCTCGATACCAGCGATCAGCCGGATCAACGTCGATTTACCACTACCCGATGGCCCCAAGAGGACGACAAACTCGCCCGAGCGTGCCTGGAACCTCACCTCATCAAGGGCGAGCTTCGTCGGCGTATAGCGCTTCGATACTCCGTCAATCCGAAGACTTGGAGCCGCTGATCCTGTTATGCCCATAGTGCACTCCTTAGAGAACATTCGCTCCTAACCGTCGCCAGCCCTTTGGGGCCAGAAAGCGGAAGAGCAGCGAGATGATGATAATCATGCCGAGATCGATGAGCAGTGCAACGATCGACAACGCCGTACCCTGCGAGAGGTTCGACTTCCCGAGCACCGAAATGATCGCAACAGCGACTGGCTGGGTACCAGGCGGCGCCAACAGTTCAGAGGCCGGCAACTCAAGAAACGTGGCCGCAAAAGTGAGCAACCACGCCCACAGCAAACTCGGCCCAAGAAGCGGTATCGCACATCGCCACCACGATTTGGTCAAACCAGCCCCATGCACTCGCCCGGCGTCAAGCAGTGACCCCTTCACTTGGGCCAATGGTCCCGCAAGCACACGGGTAGTCGACGGCAACGCTCCTGCGAGGTACGCCATGATGAGTATCAGAACCGTACCGTAGATATCGATACCAAGACTTGATAGTATTGGCAAGTTATAGGCGAAAATATAGCCTGCAGCCAGCACCAACCCAGGCAAAGCGATCGCAGCAAGTACCGTGACATCGAGCAACTTGTCGATCAGTTTTGTACCTCTCCTCGAGAGTCGCCGTGCGATAACGGTGCCAAGGATGAGAGCAAGAAACCCATTGAGCACGGCCAGTTTGAAGGAGAATCCAAGAGAGCTCCCGAGGCCCGAGATCCCAAAGAGACCGCGATAGGCACTCAGGGTCAGATTGTGCAGGGAGAGTGTCGCGAAGGGCTTGAGCATCGAGGAGACAAGGGCACCGAGAATCGGCACACCGAGCGCAACGAAAAAGACCACCAACAACACTCCAAGCGCGATGAGTTGTCCGCGGAGAGTAAGACGCGTTTGCTTCGCCGATCTCGTTCGTCCACCGAGGACCGCGTAGGACCGACTCTTGAGAAACCGTTTTTGCAGCGTCAATGCAACAGCCACCGCCACAACCAGCATCAAACCGATGACCGCAGCTACACCAAAGTTGGCCGGGTAGGAAGAGAGCGCAACATAGAGGTTATACGTCGCTATCGGGAAGTGTGCATTGGGAGCGATCACGGCAGCGGTGCCAAAGTCAGCGATCGATTCGGCAAAGACGACGATGAGCCCGGCAAAGATCGAAGGCAGGATCATCGGCACCATCACCCGCAAGGTAGTCAGCCTCCCTCCGCCGTGCACTCGGGCCGCATCCTCAAAACTCGATCCCAGTGCCGCGATTGACCCGGCGACGGCGAAGTAGGCAAATGGCAACCCTTTGATAGCCAATACCAAGGTATAGCCGACAGGGCCGAAGAAGATCTTGGTGTAGATCGGGCTATACAGACCGACCGCCGCCAACACCCCTCCTGGTCCAAGCACCACCTGCCAACCCACAGCGATGATATAACTCGGGACCAAGAGGACCGCCCAGATCGAGATGGACCATACTCTCCGGCCGCCCACATTGGTACGCTGGAGCAACCAAGCCAACAGGATCGCAAACGCGACCGCCAAGAGTGCCGCGAGGATCCCGACCACCAGCGAGTCCGCCATCCCTTGCAGCGTGACACCGGTAAGGGCCTCGCGGAAGGCGTTGATCGTAAACCATGCACTTCCTTGGTCAAAAAGACGGGGTGAGACGGCCAGGATCAAGAAACAGGCGGTCGGGACGAGCAGTACAACAACGAGCACCACCCAAAAGATTGGCCACCCCAAGAACTCAGCAAGGCGGCCCAGCCACCTTGAAAGGACCGAGCCCGAGCGCTCGTAGCGCTCGGGCTGCTCGATCGGTCGCTCAATAAGTGCTACCACTGCTACCTACTGAACGATGTTGTTGGTGAACCAAGCGTTAATCGTGGCCTCGCGAGAACCCCACACGATTGGATTTGGATAGTCCGTAGGAATATTCTTCAAGTTCGGCACCTCTGAATGTGCTTTCGTCCCCTCGATGATGGGGTAAAAGAGCGAATCGCCGTGAGGATCACCGCTGAGCATCAGCGCTTGACCCTTAGGGCTGTAGACAAAGTCGGCAAATTTTTTCGCCTCAACAATCTCCGCCTTTGGAGCCTTACCGTCGATACCGATCACGCCGGGAAGAAGCGCTGACTTATCGGGATAAGCGACCTTCAGATCAGGGGTAGTGAATGCAAACCCAATACCAGCGGAGTTCTGCACCAACGCCACTTTGATTGCTCCGGTCAGTAGCGCATGGAGCGTCACCTTATTGGTTGAGTAGATGTGCAGTCCGTTGGCCGCGAGCTTCTTGAAATAGGCCTCACCTTGCGTGACGCCACCCTGTTGTTGCATGATGGAGGCGACTGCCGTGTAGGTCGGACCCGAAATCGCTGGGTTGTTCATCCCGATAGCACCCTTCCAGGTGGGCGTCAACAGACTGCTCCACGAGGTTGGTGGGTTCTTGGTAACCTTGGAGTTATAGACATAGGCAGCGGCGATCGTAATCCCGGTCGGGATATAACTCCCATCAGCAGGAACCAACGTTTTGCCTAGCGACGTCAGCGTCCCCGTCGTCGGTTCGAAACCACGCAACAGATAGTGCTGTTGGTCGAGAGCCGCATAGGCGTCCGAGCCATCAGACCAGAAGACACCCCACTGAGGGTTCTCGGCCTCTGCCGATATTTTCGCCAAAAGCGTACCGGTTGAGTGGTTCACCATCTCCGTCGGAATCCCCGTCGCTTGCTGAAACCCTTTGGCCACCGCTGGTGCGTAGCCTTCAGCCCCGTAGACCACCAACGGCACCACGGGGGTCTTGGAGGCGGTCTTGGTCGTCGATGAGGTAGACGCCGTCGAACTTGATCCACACGCTGCGAGCACACTCGCCGCTCCTGCTAGCGCCAAACCAACCTTGAGAACTCGGGAGAACCGATTACGTTGCATCATGGTCTCAAAGCTACTGAACGACCGTGAACCGGTTCCCAAGGCTCGGTAAACAGCAAGCAAACGACCGATGAATAGTTTGCACCCGGCGGTAAGCCAATCTGGATCCCGCGGTCATCGGCTCCCAAGGCACCCCTACGAGATCGCCACCCCATCTTCATCGGTGCAACGCTCATCACCAAAGGCGGGCATCCGACTCACCTTCACGCCTCTCGCCGACGAGAAGGAGAGAAAAGCGCCCACGGGCTGATGCTCGAGTTCGTAGACATGGACCTGCGGGCTGCGGAGCCGGACAATAGCGTCATGATCGTTATCGAGGTCACGCACGATACTGGCACTCCGTATCGGTGGGTCAATCTCGAATCCGTTGCGCGCCGCTACCACCACAAAGATCGTGGAACTGCAGGCCTGAAAATGTTGATCGGGGGCAAAGATCGCAAAGACAGCGGCCCGATCGGCGAATCTACCGACAATACCCTCCGATACGACCACCTCATCATCGGCTGGGATCGCGACCGTCTGTAGCTGCGCCGCAACTCGTGGAGGAACGGTCAACCATTGTGGAGGAATTCCGCGATCGACGTCGATACCGAGAGCTGCACTCATCACGGCCACAACCCCCATCGCCCCGCCAAGGGGCCATCGAGCCCATCGCGGTGACAACCGTAAGCGGGCCAATAACCACGTACCCATCAGCACCGTACCCATCTCGAGCAGCACGACCTCTGGGAAGTTCTGAAAACCTCCGGATTGCAAGGAGAGAAAGGCAGCCGAATGTTGCAGGCCGTTAGCCCCAATCGCCAACAGAGTGACCATAGCGGCCGGTACAAAGAGCACACCGAGCACCCCTGAATACCCGAGCATCTCACCTATGGCACTGTGTCGCGAAGCCAGAACATGAAGCGGGAGACCAGGATGCGCCAGCACCCCTCCGATAATTGCCATCAACGAAGGGTTCTGGCGGTGGACCTGACTGAGATAGCCATAACTGAGCGCAAAGGTCGTCGATTGATGCGCTCCGAGGATGAGATCGACGGCGAGCCACCCCAACCCCACCGCAACGACCAGAAGGCCCTGGGCGCGCCGTTGTGCAAGGAGCAGAAGGCCTAGCCCCAATCCAATGACCAGCAATATCTCACTCGTACCCGCCAACAACGTCAGCCCGATCATGATCCACGCCAACAATGGCCGTTGTCTGAGAAAGCCAATCAATGCGAGAAGGAGGGTGAGGGCGGCGATCGACTGGAAGTGAAAATCAAAGGACGCTGTCTCATAGAGCCAAGGGTCAGTGAGGGTCATCAACCCAAATCCTGCCAGCATGACCAGCCGCCATGCAAGGGGGAAGTGCTGCTGGAGTATCACTCGAATAGCGACGAGGAGTAGTACCAGCGTGGTTGCCGCCAACGACAGCGATTGGATGACCAACAGCGTGATGCCAGAACGAGCCACGAGTCGTAGCGCTCCAAGCGGCCAAGCCAACAAGGAGAACTGATCACGCCAGAACTGATCCTGGTAGATAGTGTCGAAGGGGTTGAGGTGGCCGTGAGCGATTAGGTACGTTGCCTGATTGACGATCCCATAGTCCTCTGACAGGTCAAAGTGATGAAACTTGTTGAGCGAATAGATCAGCAGTACCGCGAACTGGACAAGGGCACCGAGCCCAGCCAAGGCCCAAAGCACCCGAGTAGTGGTCGTGACCGAACCCTTGCGCAGGGGGCGCATCAAGTCGATCAGTCGTGGCTGATCGGAGTCTGTAGACTCCTCTGTTTCTGAAGACATCGTCGCCTACGGGCCAGTGGCTGGGCGCGTGGGCAGTGCCTCTCCTGAGGCGAGAACGGTCGCAGAGGCCTGACGATACTCTGGGGCATCGGGAAGCGCGACCGCGACAGAGCCATCAGGTCGCCGGTAAAACCGTGGCTGAATTGGTGGGACACTCGTCAGTGCACGCGCGGCGTCGAGCAACGTCTCGACATCACCAAATGACGCAAGAAACTCAAGGTTCTTGACCGTTGGCAGCACCAGCTCAAACTGACCTTGATAGTAGGCATCAAGGGCGCGCTCTGGGGTGATCCACACCTCGCCCACGATCTCGGAGCGGTCCGGCGTCGCCAGCTGTTGGGGTGGAACGCGCGCGAGGAAGAAGCGGGTATCAAAACGCCTTGGCGCGCCTTCTGGGGTGATCCAATGAGCGACATAGATGAGCGCTCCGACATCAAGCACAAGATCGAGGTGCTGAACGATCTGGGCGAAGGAGCGTTCTCCCTCCACGAGTGCACGTCGTGCAACCCGCAACTGGAGCTCAAGGTCGCTGGCAGGGCGACGGAGATCATCCACCACGAGGAGAATGCCCGCCTCCTCATAGGCTTCTCGCAGGGCGGCCACATAGAAACGAAGGGCATCCGTGACACCAAGACGTGCATCTGCCTCGCTGGGGTCTAACCCGGAGCATCGAGCAGTAAGCGTCGGATCACCATCATTCACATCCACCGATCCGCCCGGGAAGACATGAGCACCTCCGGCGAACGCGAGATCTTTGTTCCTCCGCAGGAGAAGGACCTCAAAACCTGCGGGAGCATCGCGCACCAACATCACCGTGGAGGCCAAGCGCAACTGAGCAGTACTCATATGGTCGGGAAGGCGGGATTTGAACCCGCGACCTCAGCGTCCCGAACGCTGCGCGCTGCCAAGCTGCGCTACTTCCCGTCAGCTACCAGTGTAGAGGCTTCTTCCACCTCGCGACTACTGTCGAGTGGTTGATATGAGTTGTCGAGGAAAAGGTTCCCATCGAGGACCGCCTCCACGGCGTCAACCACCATCAGCGGATTCAAGGGCTTCACCAGATAACCATCCGCTCCGGAACGCTTAGCGGTAAAAACATCAGCTCGTCGATCGAGGAGCAAGATGATTCGCGTCGGCTCCAAACGGCCCGCATCTGCCTCTAGACGCAGATCAATGCAGACCGCGATGCCACCCATCGAACCGATCTGTGAATCCAGGACCACGACATCGGGTTGGATCTCCGCGGCGGCGTCTCGGACTGCTCTGCCCGCTGACACAGCGTAGAGCGTGTGTTCATCGGCATCAAGGGTGGAGGCGAGCTCCTCTTCGAGCTCGGGTGAATCAGTGACAAGAAGGATGGTTGCCATAGTTCACCAGCCTACTCGGGGACCGCGAAGGGTACCAAAGCACACCGTTGCATTGCATCGGCCACCTCTTCTAGCGCCGTGAGGTTCGAGACATCACTCGCGAGATCCTCAAGGAAATAAAATCCACCGAGCGCGAGATCAAGCCCCCATGACTCGATCGCCAAGACTTCATGTGCACGCATACGCGCCAGCCGTTCTAGGTCAGCACGGGCTTGTGCCGGTGCATGCGGATCGGACGGATCCGACGCATAGGTTGGCGTCATGCGGTTGATCAGTACGCTGTTGACCTCGTGTCCTATCCCCTGTAAAAGCTCCACCATTCGACTCCCCGCCGCCAAGGAGTCAGGCGCCGGTGAGGAGACCAACAGATAACTCGTCGCCTCCGATGCGAGCAGCTCACTCGTCCTCAGTGCTCGTTCACGGAATCCCTCTTCGATCCCGGAAAAGGCCTGGAAGAAGCTCATGGTATCGTTGACGACATCGGCACCTACCACGCTTGCGATCTGTTTGACGAGGCCGCGAGTCGCCATCGCAATCGGTCGCAAGTAAAGAGGCGGAGGCTTGAGCATGAATTTGAAGACACGGTTGTCCAAAAACCCCGCGAGTCGACTCGGGGCGTGCAGGAAATCGATCGCCGCTTGGGCGGGTGGCGTATCGACAATGATCGTGTCGAAACGCTGACTCTCCCTGAGTTCCCAAAGCCGCTCAAAGGCCATGTACTCCTGCGTGCCCGACAACCGCGTTACAAGATTACGGTAGACAGGATTCTCGACAATCTCCTTCTCCTGAGCCTCCGAAGAGGAGTAACGAGCGATCATCGCGTCAAAGGTCTGCTTTGGGTCGAGCATCGCCACCCAGTAGTTGGGGATATCCTCGCTGGCAAGCACCGGCTCATTGCCAACCCGGTCAAGGCCAAGCGCAGAGGCGAGGCGCCGTGCCGGGTCGATCGTTAACACACAGACGTTGCGACCCGTCCTTGCCAGCAAAAGCCCAACCGCCGCCGCACTGGTGGTCTTGCCGACTCCACCTGGACCAATACAGACCAGCGTCTCTTTGGAGCCGATGGCATCGAGAAGATCCGTCACTGCATCTCCCATCGATCCGCCTGATCAAAAAGATACTTAGCTGCTTTCGTTGGTTGCGTGGCGTTCTCCACGAAAGGAAACTCAAAAACAGGGACGGGAAGCAGGCCACGAACCACTTGGACCTGTGCCTGCGCAAAGTCCGAACGTGAGGTCAAATACTGATTCGCGCGGTCTTCGGCCGAACCTGGCATCAGATCATCGAGTCGATGCACCATCGCGGGCATCCTGTTGACGACACAAGAGAGTACGTGGGTAGCTAGCAACGTTGTCAAGTTGGTGTAGACCTCGCTCGTCTCCTGCACTGGGGTCTCCTCCGGCAACGTCACCAGCACAACCCCGGTCAACTCCTGATCCCGCAACAGAGCGATGACGTCGGCACTCTGCGAAGCGATCGGCCCATCGGTCGCTATCGCACCGAGTCCATCAGGCGATGATAACAATGAAAGCAGATGACCAGACGCGGGCGCGTCCACGAGAACAAGATCATAGATGCCAGAGTTCACCAACTGCTTGATCTTCGCCAACACCAACAAGTCCCGGATGCCGGGGATCGCCGTCGAAACGGCATCGATGACACCGGACTTCAACAGACGCTGGGCCAATGGACCAAAGCCATGGGTCTCAAGGTACTCCAACATGACGGCATCCGGCAGGAGAATGACCTGTTCAATGCCGTCTGATTCACCACCAAATTCGTCAAAGAGCACCAGCAAGGGTTTCAGCCCCGCCGTCTGGGCGATACGAGCGATGAGACGAGCCACACTTGACTTACCCACCCCACCCTTGCCCGTCACGAGTACCAGCCGGGGATCGCCAATGAGCTCCGAGAGTATGATGCGCGCCTTCGCTGTCTGCACCCCTCTCACCTTAGGCGCGATCACCTCGATTAATGAACACTCCTCCAGCTTGACTTTTCGCGCAAAAAGCTTCTATGCTGATCAGAACGGCCGAGAAGCGGCGATTCGCTAACCATGGGGGGAAACATGACAGGCGAAAACTGGAGAGATCAGGCTTCATGTCGAGGTTGGGGATTAAACCTTTTTTTCCCGCCTGATGAGCCAAGGGGTGAGTCACCCGGAGAACGTCGACTGCGAGAAAACCAAGCAAAACGCGTCTGCCATGGTTGCCCAGTGCAGCAGGACTGTCTTGAGTGGGCATTGGCAAAGGGTGAATCTCGAGGCATCTGGGGTGGGCGTAACGAGTTGGAGCGCAAGGCGATGATCCGCGCACGACGACATATCCGGGTGGTCGTCTAGCCATCGGCTGCGCGAGCCAGCCACAACCAGGTGCTGGTCGACACTGTCGCGGGTAACGATTTGATACCCCACTAGAGTCTGGCTATGCCAGAGAGTTTGCCGCCCCCCGTCCCTCCGGAGAAGTCTCGGCAAGGCGGCGTCGCCAGCAAAGCATACAGGCTCGTCATTGGGAGACCTCTTCGCTCCAATGAGATGCAAACCGAAGAGATCTCGACGTTTTCGGGCCTTCCTGCCCTGTCGCTTGACGCCCTCACTTCGGTCGCCTATGGTCCCGAAGCGATCATGGTGGTACTCGCTACCGCTGGCCTCAGCGCGCTCCACCTCGTTTTGCCTATCACCATAGCCATCGTCGCGCTACTGGTCATCCTCATCATCTCCTACCGTCAGGTCATCGATGGTTACCCCGAGGGTGGGGGCTGTTATGCAGTGTCGAAGGCGAACCTCGGGCGCGGCGTTGCCCTACTCGCTGGCGCAGCCTTGATTGTCGACTATACATTAACCGTTGCTGTGTCGATATCAGCTGGTGTCGAGGCACTCGTGTCGGCATTTCCGACGGTCGCCTCCTTGACGGTTCCGCTCTGCATCGCCATACTCGCCATCGTGACGCTCCTCAACCTCCGCGGGCTCGGTGATGCTGCTCGTGCCTTCTTTGGGCCAACAGCGATCTTCATCCTTGGAATTTTTCTCGTTATCTTCTTTGGTCTTGTCGACCCGCTGGACCCCCATGCTCGCCTCCAAGGGGTGTCACTCGTCACGCTCCACCCCATCGAGACAATCTCCATCCTTCTCATCCTCAAGGCCTTTTCATCGGGGTGCAGCGCCCTCACCGGAGTTGAAGCGATCGCCAACGGTGTCCCGACCTTTCGCAAACCCAGGGTTCGACACGCCAAGCGAACCGAACTCCTGCTTGGTGTGATCCTTGGCGTCATGCTGATAGGTCTGGCTATCCTTGCCGGACATTTCCACATTGGCCCACGGACCGACAACACGGTGCTCAATCAGATCATGGTCATCGCCATCGGTCATGGCGTCCTTTATTACATCATCGCTCTCGCAATCGTCCTCGAACTCGCCCTCGCAGCCAATACTTCCTTCGGCGGGCTTCCACTCCTCGGGGCACTACTCGCCCAGGACGACTATCTGCCCCACCTCATGAACCTACGCAGCGATCGTATGGTGCTTGCACGAGGGATCATCATTCTCAGCGTGCTCTCTGGACTGCTATTGATCGGTGTTGGGGGCAACACGAACACCCTGATTCCTATGTTTGCTATCGGCGTCTTTACTGGTTTTACGCTCGCTCAAGCCGGAATGGTGGTGCATTGGAGTCGTGCAAAGCCGCCACGGTGGCGCTTCAAGGCAAGCCTCAACGGTCTTGGGGCAGTCTTGACAGCCCTGGCTACCATCATTTTCATCGCCACCAAGTTCCTGGAGGGTGCATGGATTGTCATCATCGTCATTCCGCTCCTCATTCTCCTCTTTCGACGTATCAACGCCTATTACCAGCGCGTCCAACGCACCCTCGCCGTGGACACGAAACCAAGCGTGGATCGGGATGAATCCCTATTGGTCATCGTCCCAGTGACGAATATTTCACGACTGACAGCGACCGCTCTCGGTATGGCTGAGGAGCTCGGGCACGAACAGTTGGCGATCCGCATCCTCCTGCCCGACGATCACCAGCTGGCAACAGAACTCCAAAACAAGTGGGCTGACTGGGATCCTGGGGTGCCGCTGGAGTTGATCAAAACCGACTATCAGTCAATCACCCAACCTGTGAAAGCCTTTGTCATGAAGAAGTTGCTCGATCATGACCGCGTCATCCTATTGATACCTGTCGTTGAACCTTATAAGTTGCGCCATCGGCTCCTGCACAACCAGCTCAATCTCGTGCTCAGTTCAGCCTTTACCTCTGAACCGAGAGTCGTGGTTGCACGAGTTGTGCTCGTCATCGACGACCTCTCTGCCGCACCCAGTCAGAGACCAACCCCAGACGGCTGACGCCCATCCGAGCCGTTTCTCCATGCGTGCAGTAGATGAGATGCTCTTCCGAGCCGTCGGGGGATGACAACCGCCTTATACCCCCCTAGTGACCCTTCTCAGATGATTCCATCGCCGTTGGGGGTTGCCCGTCCACTGCTCAGCCGATCACGATAGGTCATCCAGGCATGGAGCAGGATCAAGAAGATCAGAATCGTGATGAGGTGGACACTCGTGCACCAGAGGCAGATCGCTCCGATCTCCACAATCTCGGCGTAGACCAGATAGAGGATGAACCCCACTCCCCCTAGTGCGACGATCAGGCGAATCAACTCAAAGGTCGTAGTCACCTTTGCTCTTGGCCACCAAGCAAGGACAGAGACGATGACGTAGTAACCAAGACCGAGCACGGCAACGGGGATGCCAACGATCATCGACTGTGGCGAGGTGGTGACCTCCTGGCAGTTGATGGTGGCGTTATCCGGGCACAGGAGCGATACCTTAGTGTCGTAGTGGGCGATAGTCAAATAGATCGCGACACCGACTGCCCCGAGGGCGAGAATACGCACCAGCCAGATCACCCACTGGGGGTAATCGGTTAGAGCTTCTTTTGGAGACTCTGAATGAGTGAGGTTTTGCATACCGATCCTGGTTGGTTATGGGTCATCACGCAGACCGCCGCGGTGATCTCGTTCACCGTCCCTCCAATGGACTTCGCCACCGGGGAACTCGGATCCGAGAGCGTCGCCGCGATGGTCTGCCAATTCAAGCCAGCGAGTACCTGGGGAGAGTAGCTCGCCCCATCGATCACAAACTTGTTGGCAAAATCGACAAACGGAATAGATCCATCATCCTGGGTTGTAGGGACATAGGGTGGCACATCGTAGATCTGGAGGAGGTCGTTCTCCTTCGCGGTGAGTGTCTGCAGTGGCGCATGGGTCCGTGTCTCTATCTCCCGAGTGACCAGCGACAGATACGGAGAGCTATAGCTCGCATGCACAAACGTAAAGGTATTCGTGTCAGGATAGACATCGGTACCGCTCGACTCCATCAGTTCTAGACCCTTAAAGGTCCCAAACTTCGAGAGTGCCCCAACGATGGCCCAGCGCTCAGCCGCGCAGTACGGGCAAAAGTCCGCCCCTACATAGAGCAGTTCAGGCTTGCCATTTAGCGTAAGCGGCCTACCCCCTTTGATCACCTGTGGAGGGGAGACCAACGCCGGGTTGACACCTACCTTAGTGAGCACACTCTCGGGGATGTCGGTGACGCGTGCTAACACATCCTGGGGCACTGCAGAGCCCAGCACCGCAGATGTCGGTGACGAGCTGGACTGATTGGATTTACGAGTGAAGAGAAAAGCCACAACGATGGCGGCGATGACGACCACCACGAGCCCGACCGCTAGCGGTCCCCGGCTTCGCTTGGTAGTGGTAGTTGGCATAGACTGCTCCTGTTGGTCAACAATACGACTGACTTGTCAGCCTACTTGCCCTACCGATACGCCACTCCGTCCGTCATATTCGACGCGTTCAGCGAGCTTGTCAACCTCTCATGATCATCAGTCGCAAAGGCGTATCACAAAGAGGTGGGACCACGACGGAACTAGCGAGCGCCACAGCATGATGGACCAAGGCGTTGAGGACGTTGATCAAAGACACTCGTCACGAGCTCATAGGGATGAGCCACCTCCCAAGCTACGAGGTCCGCACGGCTACCGTGTTCGAGGGAGCCGCGGTCGCTGAGCCCCAGCGCTTGGGCACCATGGCGAGTCACGCCAGCGAAGGCCTCGACCGGCCGCAGCCCATAGAGCGTCACGGCAAGGTAGGCGGCCAGCAAGAGACTGCTCGTCGGCGAAGTGCCAGGGTTGAGATCGGTCGCTACCGCCATCACAACGCCTTGAGCTCGCAACTCCGTCACAGGAGGGTTTGTGGGGAACCGCTTATGGAGCGAGGCGAATGGCAGCAACACCGCCACCGTGCCAGCCGACCGAGCAGCGACAATCGCAGCTTGCGAGAGGTGCTCGAGATGATCGATGGAACGCGCACCAAAGCGTGTGGCGAGCTCTCCTCCCCCGACCGCACCAAACTGGTCAACGTGGGCCCGCAGGGGCAACCCAAGCTCCTTGGCACGCATGAGGTACGGAACGATGACAGCCGGCGAGAAGCCCTCAGGATCAATAAAGCAGTCGACCATGTCGATCAACCCCTCGCCAGCCAGAATCGGCATCACCTCCTCGACAAGGAACGCGATGTAGTCGCTAGGGGCATCTGCGAAGGCGGCTGGCACCGTGTGTGCACCCAGGAAGGAGGTCACGACTTCGATGTCACGGTAGCCCGAGAGTTCTCTGGCAATCGCAAGGAGTCGACGCTCACCCTCCAGAGAAAGCCCATAACCCGACTTAATCTCGACGCTGGTGACGCCATGATCGGCCATCTGATCGAGGCGCCTTCGCGCCAATGTGACCAACGACTCTCGAGGGGCACTATTGGTGGCCGCCACCGTGGCCAGGATCCCACCCGACTGGAATCGGTGCTGATCCAAAGCAAGGGGATCACGTTCAGCTAAAAAATCCCCAAGCCGATCACCGGCGTAGATCAGATGCGTGTGACAATCGACGAGGCCCGGGGTGACGAGTCGTGATCCAAGATCGAGAAGCTCAAGTCGCCGGGGAAGATCTCCTCGCTCGCCGCGTGGGCCCGCAAAGGCGATCCTGCCATTTTGGATATGGATGAGCCCGTCTTGGACAAATCGAAGGGAGCCACTGGCATCCACATCGGCAAGTGAGCAGTTCCCAAAGAGTAGCTCCTCCATCTAGGCACCAACAGAGGGGAGTTTGAGTCCCCGTGCTCGGGCCTCCTCGATCGCCTCGTCGTAACCCGCATCAGCGTGTCGCATCACACCCGTACCTGGATCGTTAAAGAGAACCCGAGCCAGGCGACGATCCGCTTCGGCAGAGCCGTCGCAGACGATGACTTGACCGGCGTGCTGGGAGTACCCCATCCCAACCCCTCCACCGTGGTGCAGCGATACCCAGGTCGCACCGCCCGCAACGTTGAGCATCGCATTTAGGAGTGGCCAATCAGAGACCGCATCGGAGCCGTCACGCATCGCCTCGGTCTCACGATGAGGACTCGCTACCGAGCCGGTGTCGAGGTGATCTCGTCCAATCACAATCGGCGCTCGCAGCTCGCCACTGGCCACCATCGCATTAAAGGCTCGTCCTACCCGTGCTCGGTCTCGCAGGCCTAGCCAACAGATCCTTGCCGGCAATCCTTGAAACTTGATCTGTTCTCTGGCCATATCGAGCCAGTGGTGGAGATGCGGGTCGTCATCGACCAGCTCCTTGACCTTGGCGTCGGTCGCATAGATATCCTCGGGATCACCCGAGAGCGCCACCCATCGAAATGGACCATACCCTCGGCAAAACAGTGGTCGGATATAGGCGGGGACAAAACCAGGGATCTCGAAGGCACGTTCCACGCCAGCCTCATAGGCACCTTGGCGGATGTTGTTGCCGTAGTCAAAGGCGATCGCGCCCCGATCGACCATGCCAAGGATGGCCCGGATGTGCCGTCCCATCGAGTGCTTGGCATCGGTCACGAGTCGAGTGGGATCACTCGCACGGCGCCACTCATCGAGGCTATAACCCACTGGGAGATAACCTCGAAGGGGGTCATGAGCGCTCGTCTGGTCGGTCACCAGGTCAGGTACGATATTGCGCTCGACCATCTCCTCGATCACTTCGGCCGCATTGCCCAAAAGACCGACCGAGGTAGGATGGCCCGACCGTTTCGCCTGCTCGAGGAGGCCCATCGCCTCCTCGAGCGAGAGCGCACGATGTTGGAGGTAACCCGTCTGTATGCGCAGTTCGATACGACTCGGATCACACTCAATCGCCAGCATCGAGAAGCCGGCCATCGTCGCCGCCAACGGCTGGGCACCTCCCATACCACCAAGACCGGCCGTAAGAATCCAACGACCAAAGGGGTCGCCACCAAAGTGGGTCTGTGCTGCTGCGACAAAGGTCTCGTATGTTCCCTGAACAATACCTTGCGATCCGATATAGATCCAGCTTCCCGCCGTCATCTGACCGAACATCATCAAACCCTTGGCATCAAGTTCATCGAAGTGCTCCCAGTTCGCCCAGTGCGGGACCAGATTCGAGTTCGCAATCAAAACCCTTGGCGCATCCGGATGGGTGGGGAACACTCCCACCGGCTTGCCACTCTGCACAAGAAGCGTCTCGTCATCGCCCAACGTACGCAAGGTGGCGAGGATCCGATCGAAGGATTCCCAGTCCCTCGCCGCTCGTCCAATACCGCCATAGACAACAAGATCCTCCGGATGTTCCGCTACCTCAATATCAAGGTTGTTTTGGATCATTCGGTACGGTGCCTCAGTGAGCCAACTCCGACAGGTCAGCTCTGTTCCTCTCGGTGCCTTGATCGATCGGTCTGGATCGTGTCGATTTCCCATCAGTACTTCCCTTCTATCCTGGCGAGCGTAGCCCGAAGCTGCATGCCAAGCTCACGCCGCTCCTCGTCGATGTCGGTAGT